>DATITS010000046.1:0-15454 GCA_035467535.1 Desulfobacterales bacterium | reverse complement strand
GCCGCCCGCGCTGCGGCCATGGAGACTCCGAGGATCGCGTTGGCGCCGAGCTTGGACTTGGTGGGGGTGCCGTCGAGGTCGATCATCCGCTGGTCCAGCGCGCACTGGTCCGCGGCGTCCAGGCCCAGCACCTGCGGTGCGATGCGGGTCATGACGTTGCCGACGGCCGTGAGAACCCCTTTGCCGCCGTAGCGCTTGGAGCGCTTGTCGCGCAGCTCCAAGGCTTCCCGCGTGCCGGTCGACGCCCCGGACGGTACCGCGGCGCGGCCCATGGCGCCGCATGCCAGGTGCACGTCCACCTCGACGGTCGGGTTCCCGCGTGAGTCGATGATCTCTCTGGCCTTCACTTCAACGATTTCTGTCATGGGTTCCTCCGGGGCCCTCGGATGCAGCATCTTTGCTGCAGGAGGGCTTCTTATTGACAAATCAATGGGAAATGTTACTCTGATCGATCGATGAAGTCAAGGGAGCAGCCGCCGTCCGAACCCGTCTCCGCCGGGGGGCTCATGGAAGCAAAAAGCAAGGATTTCTACTCCGAGGCCCAGCTGTTTGTGGCCGCGATTCGTGTGCACGAGCACAGCCATGCCGCCCCTCCGACCCTCGACGACATCGTCCGGATGCTCTCCTTTTCCGCGGAACAGGCAGGGTTTGTGTCCCGCCGCCTGGAGGAACTCGGCATCGTGGAGGCGGTCGCAGGCTCCTTCGGCACGCGCCTTTTCATCCGCGACCACCGCAAGCTGGAGGAAATCCCCCGCGGTGAGCTTGGCCGCCGGCTCGAGGAGGAAGTGAAAAAGTTCCAGGACCAGCAGAAAACGATCACCCGCCGGGTCGAATCCTTTCACGCCGAGCAGGCCGGAAAGAAAAAAAACCTGTTCGCGGAGATGGAGAAAAAGCTCAAGGAGGAGATCGAAAAAAAAACCAAGCCCCACCCCTGATCCCGTGAACCGATTTGCATAGCCAACCTTCCAGTATTTCTATCGATTTTTTACTTGACAGACCAACCGCTTTGTCATTTACTACATCTATACGGTCCAACGCCTTCTCCTACCGTTCTGAGGAACCATCATGGAGGCCACCTCGAAAACCGGCGCCGGCGTTTACTACCGCAAGCGGATCCGCAGGGACCTCCAATCGGTCTCGTTGAACGCGGACATGATCCGACTGCTGCTGGTGATCGACGAACGCAAGAGCCTCTACCAGATCTCTGCTGAAGCGGAGATGGACGCCGCCACCTTCAAACGCACGCTGGGCCGCCTGCTCGAGCAGGGACTGGTTGAGCCCGTTCAGCGTGACACCCCGCCGCTGGACCGCACCTTTCTGCAGGCCATGCGGTTGAATCTGTCCCGGCTGATCGGGCCCATGGCGGAGATCCTCATAGACGATGTAATGGCGGAGATGAGCCTCAGCCCCTCCCACATCCCGGCTGACCAGGCCGCCGAAATCATCAACCGCCTCGCGCTGGAGATCCCGGATGAACCGAGCCGGATCCAGTTCAAAAAGCTAATGATCCCCATTCTGAACAAAGTCAAACCCTGAGACAGGAGCGCCTTGATGATCGATATCGCCTGCGATGCCTGTGGAAAGCGTTACCGGATCGACGAAGCGAAGATGAAGGCCGAAACGGCCAAGGTCAAGTGCAAGACCTGCGGCCACGTGATCATCGTCAGCCGGCCGCCGCCGGCCGCTGTGGCATTCGACCTTCCGCCCGAGCCGGCCGAGGCCGCCGCCCCGGAACCACCGCCCCGGCTGCCGTCCGCTGCGGATATGCGACCGGCAACGGATCGGCTCTCCGCGGCCTCCGTCGCCGACGCCTCACCGGATGACACGGCTGCCCCCAGGGCGTTCGGAGAGCCCCGCAAGGTCCGCTTCGGACTGTTCAGCAAGATTATCATCGTGATGCTCCTGGTCAGCATCCTGCCCTTCGGCATCCTTTGGTTTCTCACCTTCCGCGAAACGGATGAACGGATCCGCGGTGACTCCGAGGCGCTGATGGTGCAAACCGCCAAAGGGCTGGGGGATCAGATCGAAGGGTGGATCAACGGCAATTTTTCAACGCTGCGCATGGCCGCCGCCCTGCCCGAGATCGTCTCGATGAACCGGGACCAACAGGAGCCGGTCGTGAAGGCCATCGCGGGCGAGTATCCCTTCATGTATCTCGTCTTCACCGTCAACCCGAACGGCATGAACATCGCCCGCAGCGACAACCAGCCGGTGGTAAGCTACGCCGATCGGCAGTATTTCAAGGACATCATGGCCGGCAAATCCATCAGTTGGCAGATGGTGACCGGAAGGACATCAAAACTGCCGGCCCTCATAATGGCCGTCCCCATCCGGGACGGCAAACGGGTGGTCGGAGTGCTGGCCACGGCCATGACCGTGGAGGAGATCTCCAAAAAAATCGCCACCTGGAAAATGGGCAAGACCGGGTTTGCGTTTCTGGTGGACGAGCAGGGCAACGTCGTTTCGCACCCAAAGCAGCAGTATACGGAAAGTCGGGAGAACCTGAACAACACCCCCCTGATCTCCGCCTTCCGCAAAAAGGGCTGGACGTCCATCACCACGCCGTTTGCCGGCGAAAGCGGCCAGACCGCCATCGGACACGCCCGCAGCAACAGATACGGTTGGGTGCTGGCCCTGCAGCAGGACGCAAACGAAATTTTTGAGGCCCTGGACATCATTCAAAACTTCGCGTTGACGCTGCTGGCCGTCACCGTGCTGCTGGTAATCGCCATCGCATGGTTTTCGGCCCGGGCATTGGTGACCCCCATCATGAAGTTGACGGATGCGGCCGAACGCATGAGCC
This sequence comes from Desulfobacterales bacterium, assembly GCA_035467535.1. Lineage (GTDB taxonomy): Bacteria > Desulfobacterota > Desulfobacteria > Desulfobacterales > SpSt-501 > SpSt-501. The sequence goes on along the minus strand of DATITS010000046.1, from coordinate 12,651 downwards.
TCGGCGAGCTCAACGTCAAGATCGACGTCAAATCCCGGGATGAAATCGGCCTGCTGGCCCAGTCCATCGGGAGGATGCAGACCAGCTTGAGAATGGCGATGAACCGGTTGAAGAAGAAGCGATGACAGGAAATGCCTAAAATGCGCTAAATTGCCTATAATACCTAAAATTAAAAAAAGAAGAAATCAGGGCGCAAGGCAGCAAAAAGCACCTTTCAATTTTAGGCATTTTAGGCAATTGAAATTTTAGGCATTTTTTTATTGAAGCTCCCCCCGCCAGTTCCACGCCCCGGGACGCTCCTTCAGCGTGATGTGCTCCGGCACCGGCTCCACCAGGTAGACAAACAGGCCGTAGCCCGCCCGCCGCAACTCCTCCTGACGATCCCGCAAATCCAACCGCCAGTTGGGGTAGGTCCAGAACAGGTTTCCGTGCTTCACCACCCAGGCCTCCTCCCCTTTCGGGCTGCTGAAAGCGGTGCCGAGGGCAAGCTCCGGAGCGGCGGTTCGGGCGACACACAACGGCCAGTCCCCGCCGATCACGATCCCCAGAGGAATGGGGCTGTGTCGGGGAAGCATTCGGTAGTCGTCGCCGCCGAGCTCGGGGCTGACGATGGCACCGGCGATCCCCAGCGCGGCAGCCGACGCCAGGGCGAGCGGGTTGGCCAGGTTGCAGAACGGCCCGGCCCACAGCGTGAGATCCCGGCGCTCCTTGAAGAGGGCCACCTGCCACGGCGCGTTCACCACGAAGGTGCGCCCCCCGCGGTTGCAGATGGTTTCCAGCAGTAAGCGGTATTCCGGTTCTTCGTCCGGGAAAATCACCGGCGGCAGCCACCACCAGGCGCGGGACGGACCGCGGTCCGGCAAGCCGCGCACCGCCTCGGGGCTCAGCCACAGCCCGAGTGGGTCCTCGCGGTCGGCCGCGGCAGTCCGCCGGCCGACCCGAATCTCGACAAACGTGTGCGGCGGGCGGGCGGGCGTGGGTAATTCCGCGCGAAATACCGGCGGCTCCGGGCCGGCGGGCTTTTCCGGCGGCAGCTCGGCGTCGAGACGCTTCAACTGCTCATCCAGAGCTTTTTCGCGCCGGTCGATCAGGAACACGGGTGTCCCCTTGGGAATGCTGCCGGCAGTCGACGCAAAGAACTGGCGGCCCCCTTTGGGTATCGCCCGGCCGATCCGTTCGATGCGGTGGCCGGGCTCGTCCTCATAGCCGACCCGCAGGAGATCTCCCGGCAACAGCTCTTCGTGCGGGTTGAAAAACGGGTTGCGGCGATCGCCCTTGACTCTTCCAACAAGCAGGCCGGAGCCCGTGCTGTCCTGGGTGTTCACCGGGTTCTGCGGCCGCTGGCTCAGGAAGTGGTAGTGCGTGCCGGGGCGCCCCAGCGCCCGCGCCAGGAGCGCAAGGGCCGATTTTTTCATCTGCGGGTCGCCCGAATGGTCCCGCAGCATGCGGTAGGCGGTCACCGTGTAATACACGTAGTGCGGGCTTTTTTTCCGGCCTTCGATTTTCCAGGCGCGTATCTGCGGGATGGAACGAAGCACCTTGACCAGAACGTCCAGGCTCAGGTCCTGGCAGGAAAACAGCCGCCGGCCGCTATCCGGGTGCTGGCGGTAGATCCGGCGGCAGGGCTGCACACAGCGTCCCCTCAAACCGCTCTTGCCGCCCAGAAAGCTGCTCCAGTAGCACCTGCCGGACACCCCGTAGCAGAGGGCGCCGTGGATGAACACCTCCAGCCCCAGCCCGGGGGGACAGGCGGCGGCCATGGTCTTGACTTCATCGATGCTCAGCTCGCGCGGCAAGACGACGGTGTCGGCCGCCAGCCGTTGTCGGATCAGATCGAGCGCGGCCGGAAACGTCACGTTCGCCAGGGTGGACCAGATCACCTCGCCCGCAAAACCGGTCTGACGCACGAGCGGCGCCATGGCCAGGTCCTGGACGATGACGGCATCGGGATACACGTACCGGTTCAGCTGGTCGAGCATCCGGCCGGCCGCATCCAGCTCGTCGGGCTTGAGGAGGGTGTTCAGCGTCACGTAGACGCGCGCTCCCTTGGCATGCGCGAGCTCCACCAGCCCCCGCAGCTCCTCGAGGGTGAAGTTCTTGGCCTCCATGCGCGCCGAAAACAACTTCAGCCCGCAGTAAATGGCCTCAGCGCCCGCTGCGAGCGCGGCCAGAAAAGAGGCCCGGTTGCCGGCCGGCGCCAGGATGGCCGGGACCGTCAGGAGCGGCTTTTCCGTTTCAGAAGTTGCAGCAAGTGTCACGTTCATATCTCACAACCGACGTCGTCACGGACAGTAACCACTCAGGTGTTTAGCAGGGCAATAATGATCGCCCATGTCTTTTCCTTCAGTCTATTTACCTTCAGTCTATCTGCCTGGGCGGTTACACCGCTTCTATTTCTATCATGATTGCCGAAGAATTGCCACATCCGCCGGCCGGCGCGAAAACCTGGGCCGGAGGATGAACGCCCTCCAAAAAGCTGTATTTCATCACAGATCTCTGGTATAAGTTGACAGGATATTGAAAAACCGCGCCTCACGCCGTGATCCGGGGTTGTGCGGCTTTTGCAAATGCTCACATGCCAACGGCTGGAAGCGGGAGGCTCGAAGCGGGAAGCCTGACTGACGGTGGCTTATTTTTTTGAGCCTCAAGCCTCTTGCCTCAAGCTAATATCCGCCTTGGCTGACGGCCTGATGCTTGTTTTTCAACACCCTGTTAAACATTCAAACCCCATGTCACGTTATTTGCGGAGAAGTCGCCAGGACATGACCACTGCACCCAATTCGGCTCACCCCTCGATGAACGGGCCGGTCAACATCATCGTCGATGAGATGCGTGCGACCCTGCTCAAGCAGATCGCTACCAATCTGCCGGACATCACCCTAAACGAGCGCCAGCTGTGCGACCTGGAACTGCTCGCCGTGGGCGGCTTCACGCCGCTGCAGGGGTTCATGACGCGCGCCGACTACGAATCGGTGCTCGACCGCATGCGGCTCCAAAACGGGGCCATGTGGCCGATCCCGGTCTGCCTGGACGTGGCCGAGGCCAAGGCACGCCGCCTGGAGGCGGGCCAGTCCGCGGCCCTGCGCGACCCGGAGGGCCTCCTGCTGGCGGTCATGCACATCGAGGACATCTGGCCGGTCAACCGCGAGCAGGAGGCCGCCCACGTCTACGGGACCATGGACCCCTCCCACCCCGGCACGGGCTATCTCTTGAGCCGGACCGGCGCCTACTACGTCGGCGGCAAGATCGAAGTGGTGTGCCTGCCGCTGCATTTCGATTTCCGCAAAATCCGGCAGTCGCCCGCTGAGATCGCCGCGGCGGTGCGCAAGCTGAACTGGAAGCGCATGGTGGGGTTCATCACGGAAAACCCGATTCACCGCCCCCAGTTCGAAATGACCGTCCAAGCCATGCGGCAGGCGCGGGCGAGCCTGCTGATCCTGCCCGTCGCCGGCATGACCAAGCCGGGGGATTTCGACCACTACACCCGGGTGCGCTGCTACCGCACCGTCGTGCGGCACTACCCCCCGGAGTCCTACCTGCTGAACCTGCTGCCGCTCTCCATGCGCATGTCCGGCCCACGGGAGGCCCTGCTGCACGCCATCGTCTGCCGCAACTACGGCTGCACCCACTTCATCGCCGGCCGCGACCACGCCGGCCCCGGGTGTGACCCGAGCGGCAAACCCTACTACGGCAGCGATGATGCCTGCCGTTTCGTCGAGGAGCACGGCGAGGAGATCGGCATCACCATCATCCCCTTCCCCGAAATGGTCTACCTGCCGTTCGAGGACGAGTACCGCAGAGCCGACCAGGTGCCCTCGGGGACCCAGAGCATCTCCCTTTCCGGAACCGACATCCGCCGGCGGGTGCGCGAAGGACGCCGGATCCCGGAGTGGGCCACCTTCCCCGAGGTGATCGAGGAACTCCAGAAGGCTTACCCCCCGCCGGACCGGCAGGGGTTCAGCATTTTTTTTACCGGCCTGTCCGGAGCCGGCAAGTCCACGATCGCCCGCATCCTCTATTCCAAGTTCCTGGAACGCGGCGACCGGCCGGTAACGCTGTTGGACGGCGACATCGTGCGGCACAACCTGTCGAGCGAGCTCAACTTCTCCAAGGAGCACCGGGACATCAACGTGCGCCGCATCGGGTTCGTGGCCTCCGAGATCACCAAGAACCGCGGGATCGCCATCTGCGCGCCCATCGCCCCTTATGACAAGACCCGGGCCGAGATCCGCCGGATTATCGAAGCCTATGGCGGCTTCATCGAAGTCTTCGTGGCCACTCCGCTCGGGGTCTGCGAACAACGTGACCGCAAAGGCATGTACGCCAAGGCACGGGCCGGGCTCGTCAAGGGGTTCACCGGCATCGACGACCCCTACGAGGAGCCCGACTCCCCCGAAGTGCGCATCGACACAACGAACATCACCCCGGACGAGGCCGCCCAGGAGATCCTGCTGTACCTGGGGCAGAAAGGATATATATGAAGTGCCTAAAGTTGGAAGTGCCTAAAATGCCTAAAATTGAAAGGGATGATTTGCTGCTTTAAGCCATCATTTTTAGTCACTTTCAACTTTAGTCACTTTTAACTTTGGCTCACTTTAGGCACTTTCTTCATTTATGAACATTCTCGTCACGGGCGGCGCCGGCTACATCGGCGCCCACTGCTGCAAGGAGCTCGCGGCGCGGGGGTTGCGCCCGGTGGTCTTCGACAGCCTCGTTAAGGGCCACCGGGAAAACGTGCGCTGGGGCGAGTTTTACCAGGGCAGCACCGGAAACGGCAAGGAGCTTGCCGACTGCCTGGCGCGCTTTCGGATCGATGCCGTCATGCATTTTGCCGCCTTCATCGAGGTGGGGGAATCCGTGGCCGACCCGGCGGCGTATTACCTGAACAATGTGGCCGGCTCGCTTAAGCTGCTGCAGGCCATGGTGCAGGCCGGCATCCGGCACCTGGTGTTCTCCTCGTCGGCGGCGGTCTACGGCAGCCCACTGCAGGTGCCGATCGACGAAGAACACCCCCGGGCGCCGCTCAGCCCATACGGCTGGAGCAAACAGATGGTGGAGACCATGCTGGCCGATTTCGGCACGGCCTGGGGGATGCGGACGGTGGCGCTGCGGTATTTCAACGCCGCCGGTGCGGCCGCCTCCGGCGAAATCGGGGAGCAGCACACGCCCGAAAGCCATCTCATCCCGCGGATTCTGGATGCAGCCCTGGCCGGGAGTCCGGTCCCGGTGTACGGTACGGACTACCCGACACCCGACGGGACCTGCATCCGAGACTACATCCACGTCACGGACCTGGCCCGCGCCCACGTGCTGGCCCTCGAACATTTGCTGAACGGCAGCCCGGGGGGCGCCTTCAACCTGGGTCAGGGGCAGGGGGCTTCCGTGATGGAGGTCATCCGGAAAACCGCGGAGATCACCGGCCGGCCGATCGCCGTCGAAACCGCCGCCCGCCGGCCGGGGGACCCCCCCGTGCTGATTGCCTCCAACGAGAAGGCCCGACGGGAGCTTGGCTGGGTACCGGAGCACAGCAGCCTGGAGAACATCATCGCCACCGCCTGGAAATGGCAGTGCCAGCTGAAAGGAATACGGTGCGAGGCTCAAGGTGCACGGTGAAGGGTGGATGCCTTTAACCGTGGACCTTGCACCCTGAACCATTTACCTTGAACCAACCATCATTTTCCAACTTTAGTCACTTTAGGCACTTTTCTTATGCTGGACCGTATCCTCATCATCGGTGACATCGAACGTGACGTGAACGCCTACGCCGACGCGCTGGCCCAGGACTACACCCTGAGCCTTGCCGCCAACGTCTTGGATGCGGGCAAGCGCCTTCAGAAGGAGGTCTTCGCCCTCATCATTTTTGATCTTCGGGATGCGCGTACCGAAATCTCCGAAATCGTCACGACCTTGCAGCAGCTCTCGCCGCCGACCCCGATCATCGTCACCGCCGATGTCCAGGAGCCGCGCCGGATCGTCGATGCCGTCAAGGCCGGTGCGGCCGATTTCGTCACGAAGCCCTTCGCCGCCGAGAAGCTGAGGCTCTCGATCCGCCGGGTGATCGAAAACCGCACCCTCAAAAACGAGATCGACTACCTGCGGCGTGAGCAGGATGTGGTCTACAATGCCGACCACATCATTTCGGTCAGCCCCGCCATGCAAAAAACCATGTCCAGCATCCGACGGCTGGCCCAGACCGAATCCACCATGTTGATCACCGGCGAAACCGGCACCGGCAAGAGTTTTATCTCCGGCAACATCCACTTCAACAGCCCGCGCCGCCACAAGCCCTTCATCAAGGTGAACTGCGCCAACATCCCGGAGACACTCCTGGAAAGCGAGCTGTTCGGCCATGAAAAGGGTGCTTTCACCAGCGCAGACCGGACGCGTACCGGCCGCTTCGAGCAGGCCCACGGGGGCACCCTTTTCCTGGACGAGTTCTGCGAGCTCTCCTTCGGGCTGCAGTCAAAACTGCTGCGGGTCCTCGAGGACAAGTCCTTCGAACGGCTGGGCGGCAACAAGACGATCCAGGTGGAAGTACGGGTCATCGCCGCGACCAACCGCGACATCGAGGCCCTCGTGCGCCAGGGCAAATTCCGCGAAGACCTCTACTACCGGATCAACGTGCTGCGGGTCCACCTGCCGCCGCTGCGGGAACGCCGCGCGGACATCGAACCGATCGCGCGCTATTTGCTGGACAAACTGGGTCGTTCGCTCAAGAAATCCGTCGAAGGTTTCTCGCCGGAAGTGATTCGGATGTTCCAGGAATACGCCTGGCCCGGGAACATCCGCCAGCTCTCCAACACCATCGAACGCGCCATCCTCGTGGAGGACGGGCCGGTCATCCAGCCCGAGAGCATTGCCCTGCCGGAAAGCCAAAAATCGCCGGTGGCCTCCGAGCCCGCGACAGGGCTCAAGCTGACCGCCGCGCAGGAAAAGGAGATGATCTCCAAAGCCCTGCAGGACAACCTCTGGATCCAGAAGGACGCCGCCCGCCAGCTCGGAATCTCCCCCCGGGCGCTGAACTACCGCGTCAAGAAGCTCGGCATTTCCCACCACCGCTGGCGCAAGAACCGCTAACGGAAGACGACCCCAATCCCAGGAGGTGTATTTTATGCTCGGTTTTCAACTCACCCCCGAACAGGTCGAGATTCAAAAAACGGCGCGGGAGTTCGCGCTCAAGGAGATTCTCCCGGTGGCGTGGCACTACGACGCCGTCGACGACACCCCCATGCCGGTCCTGCGCAAGGCATGGGAGATGGGCATCATGAACTGCGACATCCCCAAGGAGCATGGCGGCAAGGGCTATGGCCTGCTCGAAAACGTCCTGATCACCGAGGAGCTGGCCGCGGCCTGCGCCGGCCTGGCCACGTCGATCTTCGACAACTCCCTGGGCATGGAACCCCTGCGGCTTTCAACCAACGACGCGCTGAAGCAAAAGTACTTTCCGTTGATCGCAAACAATTTCAAGCTGATCAGCTTCGCCACATCGGAGCCCACCCTGGGCTCGGATGTCGCGGGCATCCGATGCCTGGCCCGACCCGACGGCGGCGATTACATCCTCAACGGCACCAAGTACTGGGTGACCAACGGCGGCATCGCCGACTACCTGTCCGTCTTCGCCACCGCCGACCCCGAGGCGAAACACGACGGGATCTGCGCGTTCGTCGTCGAAAAGGGCTGGCAGGGAGTGTCGGTGGGCCGGCGGATCCCCAAGCTCGGCCAGCGCGGCTCCAACACGGTGGGCATCCGCTTCAAGGATGTGCGTGTGCCGAAGGAAAACGTCCTGGCGCCCCCCGGCGAGGGGTTCGTGCTCGCCATGAAGACCTTCGGCCGCACGCGGCCGGCCATCGGCGCCTTCGCGGTGGGGGCGGCCCGCTCGGCCATGGAATTCGCAATCGACTATGCCAAGCGGCGCAAGGCCTTCGGCACCCATATCGCCAACTTCCAGGCCATCCAGCACAAGATCGCCGACATGTACCAGAAGGTGGAGACGGCGCGCCTCTTGGTGTGGAAATCCGCCTGGGAAGCCGACCAGGGCATGGACCCGACCATCGCCGCCTCGGTTGCAAAACTGTACGCGACCGAGGCCGCCCTGGAAGTCGCCAACGAAGCGCTGCAGGTCTTCGCCGGCTACGGCTACACCAAGATGTTCCCGGTCGAAAAGATCCTGCGCGACACCCGCCTGTTCCGGATCTACGAAGGCACCAGCGAGGTACAGCGGAGCATCCTGTCCGGCTTCGCGCTGAACGGCCACCAGCCGGTGATGCCGCCCCTCGAAGACCTTCCGATCCACCTGGAGAAGGACACCGTCAACCTGGAGCCGGACGCGAGCGCCTGGCGCTGCCGCATCTGCGGCCACGTCCACTACGGGGAGGAACCGCCGGAGGAGTGCCCGTATTGCTTCTTCCCGAAAACCGCTTTTAAAAAATCTTAGGCCTGCCCGGTCAGCACCATCGACACGCGGCGGCTGGCGGTATTGTCAGCGGTCAATGGGGGCTTTCAGTTTACATTGAAAACGTCAGATCAGGAGCGTTGTCACGGAGTCCGACGCTTTGAGAAAAGCCTGCGACCCAGCGCTTTGGCGACGCCCCGGATCCGGTCGAAACCGGATCCGACGCTTGCGTCAGGGCCGTCGGAAGGAGTACCCGGACCGGCGGAAGGTCCTGGGACGGGGACGGGGGCGGGATCAGGGGCATCCAATTCATGCGCAAGGGCAAAGATGCGGCTGCGGGCCTCGGGAGAAACGCTCCGGTGGCACCCCACATGGCGCAGAAGCGACCGGCAGTGATCGCGGCGGCCGGCTGCAAGCATTTTCTCGGCGATAGCGATTTGAAACAAGAGAATTTCTTCTACCTCTTGAAAAAGCTCGCCGGCCAATTGGTCTACGGCAGCCGGCAGGGCCTCAGACCTGTGCAAATGGACCAGACAAGCCGTAACCGGCCCGGGTGCAAGTTTCGACGCATGGCCCTTGGGCCCCAGTTTCTTGAGTTCTTCGAGGGCGTCACCGTAGCGCTCGGCCTGGTAGAATGACTTGGCGCATGTTACGATATCCTCGACAGTGGCGTGCTCGCCCCATCCCTGCTTGATGATGGCGATCTGCTCGTCCGATAGCGCCTGGCACTCTTCCGGAGCGACGCATCCGATTTCGAGCTCGATCTGCTGCAACTGACGCTCGATGGCAGCCTTGATGTCCGGAGGGGTGTGGGGTGAAGAGGCCAGAAGGTTCTTGTAGAGATTCCGCGCCTCTTTGGGCAGACCATGGGACCGGTAGGTGTCCGCTTCCTTGCGGATCAAGGCATTGGTGATTTTTCCAGTCATGCCGAGTCGCTCTGAACGGTTCGCTGTTGTGATGACGCGTGATTGAGAGGTCCACCGGAACTGCACGCGCAAGCATCCAACACTGAATGCTCGGCTCAAAATATCATAACATGCTGCTATTATCAACGCGGAAAGACAGGGAGGCCTTCATTGCTTGCATATTTTGCCTGGCGCTGCCCGGCCTTTCTGATAGTTGACAATGCTGCCCGCCATATTAACTTGTTTTGGATTTGGTGCGGAAAACAGGTGGAAGCCGAAACAATTTCATTCGATATCCGAATTGCGACGGATCGCATTTATCTCGGATCGGAAGAACCGCCCCCCAAATTGGAAATTTAAAGAAAACAAACCATGCGGATGAAGAAGCGAATACTCCTCCTTACCCTCGCCGGATTGACGGTGCTGGTCGGCATCCTCGGCGGAATCAAGGGGCTGCAGATCGACCGGATGATCGCCCATGGGAAGCAGATGGTCCCTCCGCCGGAAGCCGTGACAACGGCGGTGGCGAGTCTGCAGACCTGGGAGTCCCTGTTGCCGGCGGTGGGATCGCTGGCGGCGGTTCAGGGGGTCACCGTGACCGCCGAGCTGACCGGAAAGGTGGTTCAGATCGCCTTTACTCCCGGCAGCAGGGTGAAAACCGGCGACCTGCTGGTGAAACAGGACACCTCTTCCGAGGAGGCGCAGCTGCGTTCCGCGGAGGCGGCCGCGGCGCTCGCCAAGCTCAACGTGGAACGGCTGGGCAAACTGCTGGCCGAGCGCACCATCGCCCAGTCCCAATACGACAATGCCGAGGCCGGCTACAAACAGGCCGTCGCTCAGGCGGACAACATCCGGGCCAGCATCGCCAAGAAAACCATCCGGGCGCCGTTTGACGGCAGGCTGGGCATCCGCCTGGTCAACCTGGGCCAGGTGCTAAACGAAGGCGAAGCGATCGTCTCGCTGCAGTCGCTGGACCCGATTTTCGTCAACTTCGCCCTGCCCCAGCAGCAATTGTCCAGTATCAAGGCGGGCCTTGCGATCCGCGTGACCACCGATGCGCTTCCGGGGGAGCTCATTCAAGGCAAGATTACCGCCATCAACCCTCAGGTGGACGCCGCCACGCGCAACATCCGCGTCCAGGCCACAGTGGCGAACGCAGATGAGCGCCTCCGGCCCGGCATGTACGTGAACGTCGCCGTGGTGCTGCCCGGCCGGGAAAAGGTGCTCGCCATCCCGGCCACGGCCGTGCTTTACGCCCCTTACAGCGACTCGGTGTTCATCGTCGAGGACCCGACGGAGCCGAATCCGGACCGACCGGTCAAAGTGGTCCGGCAGCAGTTTACACAGCTCGGAGAAAAGCATGGCGATTTTGTCGCCGTGCGGTCCGGCCTCAAGGAAGGCGAGACCGTCGTGAGCACCGGGGTGTTCAAGCTGCGCAACGGCCAGACCGTGGCCGTCGACAACAGCCTCTCCCCTGAATTCAAACTGAAGCCCACGCCGGCGGAAGACTAAGACGACGACACCCGCTCAAGGCCCATGAACATCACCGATCTTTTCATTCGCCGCCCCGTTCTCGCGTTGGTGGTAAATCTGCTGATCATCATCGCGGGATTGCAGGCGGTCCGCTCGATCAACGTGCGCCAGTACCCGCGCAGCGACAACGCCGTGGTCACGGTCACCACCGTTTACATCGGCGCCAGCGCCGAGCTTGTACGCGGCTTCATCACCACCCCGCTCGAGCGGGTGATCGCGGCCGCGGACGGCATCGATTACATCCAGTCGCAGAGCGCTCAGGGGCTTTCCACCATCAGCGTCCGGCTGAAGATCAATTACGACCCCATCAAGGCGCTTTCGGAAATCAGCTCCAAGGTCGACCAGGTGCGGGGCGATTTGCCGCCGGAGGCCGAAGTGCCGATTCTCAACGTGGAGTCGGCCGACAGCCAGTTCGCCTCGGCCTACCTGAGCTTCACCTCCGACGTTCTCCAGCAGAACCAGATCACCGATTACCTGGTCCGCGTGGTGCAGCCACGTCTGTCATCGATCAGCGGGGTTCAACGTGCGGAGATCCTGGGCGCACGCACCTTTGCCATGCGCATCTGGCTCAAGCCCGAGCGCATGGCGGCCTACAACATCAGCCCGGCCCAGGTGCGCGGGGCCTTGGCCGCCAACAACTTCCTGGCCGCCGTCGGCCAGACCAAGGGGGCCCTGGTCCAGGTGAACCTCACCGCCAACACCGACCTGCGCTCGGTGCCGGAGTTCAAGCGGCTGGTCATCCGCGAGCAGGACGGCGCCATCGTGCGCCTCGAGGATATCGCCGAGGTGGTGCTGGGTGCGGAGGACTACGACACGGAAGTGCGCTTCTCGGGCCAGACGGCGGTGTTCATGGGCATCTGGGCCCTGCCGAACGCCAACTCGATCGACGTGATCGGCCGCGTCCGGGTCGAGATGGAGGCCATCCAGAGCCAGCTGCCCACCGGGCTGCAGGCGCGCATCGCCTACGATGCCACCAACTACATCACCAATGCCATCCACGAGGTCCTGCGCACCCTGGCTGACACGCTCGTGATCGTGGTGGTGGTGATCTTCCTGTTCCTGGGCTCTTTCCGCTCGGTGCTCATTCCGGTGGTCGCCATTCCGCTTTCGCTCATCGGAGCGGTATTCCTGATGCAGGTGTTCGGCTTCACGCTCAACCTGCTGACGCTGCTCGCCATCGTGCTGTCAGTGGGGCTGGTGGTCGACGACGCCATCGTGGTAGTGGAGAACGTGGAACGGCACCTGAGCGAGGGGCAGTCGCCGCTGGAGGCCGCCCTCATGGGCGCGCGCGAACTCGTCGGGCCGATCATCGCCATGACGATCACCCTGGCGGCGGTCTATGCACCCATCGGCCTGCAGGGCGGCCTGACCGGCTCCCTCTTCCGCGAGTTCGCTTTTACCCTGGCCGGCGCGGTTGTCATTTCCGGTGTCGTTGCGCTGACCCTTTCCCCGATGATGTCCCGCAATCTGCTCAAGCCGGGGATGGAGGAGCACGGGTTCGCGGGGAAGATTGCGCGGGACTTCAAACGCTTCCGGCTCTTTTACGGGCGGCTGCTGGACGTCACTCTCGACTCGCGCCCGGCCGTCTACACGGTGTGGATCGCGGTGAGTCTGCTGACGATCCCCATGTACACGATGTCGCCCAAGGAGCTCGCCCCGACCGAGGACGAGGGCGTCATCTTCGGCATCATCGATGCCTCGGCGGATTCCACGTTGGACCAGACCAGTCGCTTTACAGCGGCCGTGAACCAGGCGTATCTCAGCGTGCCGGAAACGCGATTCACCTTCCAAATCACCCGGCCGAACTCCGGATTTGCCGGG
>DATITS010000045.1:0-3053 GCA_035467535.1 Desulfobacterales bacterium | reverse complement strand
AACGGTGTCGTCACAGATCATACAGGGTGTCGTCCCGTTGCGGCGCCGGCTGCCGGCCCTTTCGGGTGCCCCCTGTTTTGCCCGGAAGCAGAAACGGGTCCTCGCCCTCCAGCAGATCGCCCATTTCGGCTTCGATCTGATCCGGATCCTCACCTTTTTCCATGCGCCGCAGGGCCTCGGTCATGCCGGGGCCCAGTTCGAGGCCGGTCATGTCGGTGAGCTTGCGCATGAGGTTGGCCGCCTGGCGCGGGTCGTCTTCGTTGATCGACTCCGCCTCGCCGGCCAACGCCTGCATGGCGCTCTCCATGCGGCTTTCGTCAAACGGGAGGTCGTCCGGGCCGCCGTCTTCCTTGGCTTTCCCGGTGACGGCAAAGGCGGACATCATCCGGGTGAGCGCACGCTGCTTGCACCGGGGGCATTTCGGTTTCTTGCGGGTGTTGATCGAGCGCGAGAAGAAATTGAAGATGGTGTTGCAGTCGTCGCAGTAGAATTCGTAGATCGGCATAAGGTCATCTCCGGAGTCCAGTCGGGTTGCGTCGCTGTGATATACAAAAATTATAGAAGGCAACCCGGCCGGTTGTCAACCCGCGGCGGCGATCGGATTGATGAACACGTAGGAAGTCATCCGCATCGATGGCTTTGTAAAGAGGCCAAGTTCAAGGCGCGCGAAGCGCGTGGAGTGAGGCGTACTTCATGTACGCCGCAGCGACAACGCGCTGAAGCGCAACGCCGAAATTGGACTATTTACGAAGCCATCTGGATTGACTTGCCTCACGTCATCTGTTATGCCACCGGCAACCATTCAACCCGCAGAAAGGATACGATATCATGGAGCGTACACTGTCCATCATCAAACCCGACGGGGTCTCCCGCGGGCTGATCGGCGATGTGATCAAGCACATCGAGGGGCGCGGCCTTAAGATCGTCGCCATGAAAATGCTGCACCTGACCCCGGCCCAGGCCCGGGGGTTTTATGCCGTGCACCGGGAGCGACCGTTCTTCGAAGGGCTCACCACGTTCATGAGCTCGGGGCCGGCCGTGGTCATGGTGCTCGAGGGGGACAACGCCATCGCCCGCTGGCGCGAGCTGATGGGGGCCACCGATCACCGCAAGGCGGCCGAAGGGACGATCCGCCGCGCGTTCGCCACCGACATCGAGAAGAACGTGGTGCACGGCTCCGACGCCCCGGAAACCGCGGCCTTCGAGATCGGGTATTTCTTCAACCGGTTTGAAATTCTTGACTGATGGCGGCCAAGATCGACCCGGCGAACATCGCCATTGTCCTGGTCCAGCCGAACATCTCCGAAAACATCGGGGCGGCCGCCCGCGCCATGTGCAACATGGGTCTGCGCCGGCTGATCCTCGTGAACCCGCCCCGGTGCGACCTGACCCGGGTCTGCAAGATGGCGACCCACGCAGCCCTGGACGTGGTGGAAGAGATGAAGGTCTACGCCGGCTTGCCCGACGCGCTGCAGGAGTTCAGCCATGTCGTGGGCACCACCGCCCGCCTGGGCGGTGAGCGGCAGGTTGTCGGCAGCCCGGCCCGGCTGGCGGAAATGCTGGTGCCCCTCTCGGTTGAAAACCGCATCGCCATCCTTTTCGGGCCCGAGGACCGCGGCCTGACCAATGAAGACCTGCGCTTGTGCCACACGCTGGTCACGATCCCCACGGCGGACTTCTCTTCGCTGAATCTCGCCCAGGCGGTCATGGTCATCTGCTACGAGCTTTTCCGCTGCGGCATCGACCCTCCCCGGGAGTTCGCGCCGCGCCTGGCCAACCGCTTCGAGCTCGACGCCATGTATGCGCAGTTGCAGGAGGTGCTGCAGCGCATCTGTTTCATCAATCCGGCCAATCCCGACCATTTCATGAACAACCTGAGGCACTTCGGTACCCGCATGCAGTTGCGGGCCAAGGAGACGCAGATCATCCGGGGCATCTGCCGGCAGATCGACTGGTACGGCAAGCACTGCCACGAACAGGGTCGCGCATCCCGGGATGACGGCGAATAAGCCGTAGTTTTCACGCGAGGAGTAAGACATGCGACTGGTGCGTTTCGGCCCGCGGGGCCAGGAAAAACCCGGAATTTGGCGCGACGGCCGGATCATCGACCTGCGGCGCTTTTTTTCTGATGTCCCGGACATCGGCGAAGCCTTCTTCCGGGACGGGTGGCTGGAAAGAATCGCCGGGATCGATGAGCCGGGCGCGGCCATGGACGTGCGCCTCGGCTGCCCGGTGGCACGGCCGTCGAAGATCATCTGCCTGGGCATCAATTACGCCGCTCACGGGGCGGAGGGCGGGTTCAAGGCGCCAGAGCTGCCGATTCTCTTCGCCAAGACCCCCAACACCCTGAGCGGCCCCTTCGACCCGATCGTGCTGCCGAGGAGCAGCGGGCAGGTCGACTGGGAAGTGGAGCTGGCGGTGATCATCGGCCGCGAAGCCAAGCGGGTCCTGCGCGCGGAGGCGTTGGCCTGCATTGCGGGATATGCGATCATGAACGATGTCTCGGCGCGCCAGGCCCAGTTCTCGGGCTCGCAGTGGTTTCGCGGGAAATCCTTCGACACCTTTGCGCCGCTGGGGCCGGCGCTGGTCACCGCCGAGGAGATCGGCGATGCCGGCGATCTTGCGCTGAGCGCGGCGGTGGACGGCGTGGTGATGCAGCAGGACAGCACCCGGAACCTGATCTTCGATCTCCCCGCCATCATCGAATTCATCAGCGAGGACATCACCCTGCTGCCCGGCGACATCATCGCCACCGGCACCCCCTCCGGGGTCGGGTTTTTCAGGGACCCGCCGCTGACGCTTCAGCCCGGCAGCGTGGTCGAGTGCCGGATCGACAAGATCGGTGCGATTCGAAACACGGTCAGCGCGCCGGACGAGTGATCCGATCGACGATCGCATCCCCCATCGCGGCTGTACCGACGGCCGCCTGCCCGGGCAGCGCGATGTCGGCGGTGCGCACGCCTGCGGCAATCGCCTCGGCCACCGCCTTTTCGACCGCATCCGCCGCCGCCTCGCCGCCCAGGCTGATGCGCAGCATCATGGCGGCGGATAGG
>DATITS010000044.1:0-15723 GCA_035467535.1 Desulfobacterales bacterium | reverse complement strand
GTAGCCGACTCCGCGTTGTGCGCGAACGTGCATAGGGTAATCCGTGATCTCGGCAGCGTCAAGAAAGATGCCGCCCCCGTCCGGCTTCACCAACCCGATGATCATGTAGAAGGTCGTGGTCTTGCCGGCGCCGTTCGGCCCGAGCAGCCCCACCACTTCGCCGCTGTCCACCGCGATGCTGACCCCGGTGACCACCTGGCGGCCCTTGTACGCTTTGACCAGTTCCGAGGCCCGCAGGGTTGTCATGACGCCTGCCGCCACCGCCGACAGGCCGATGCGCAAAGATCGAGGATCCACCCTCCCACAGGCCCTCCGCCGGGCCGTTCGCATCCCCTTCGTTTCATCCCGCGATTGTAGTGGAGTTGTTGGGGAAAAGCAACCATTTCAGCTCCCGGGCGCGATCCTCACGGCCGACGCGGCTGCGGCACCCAAACGAGCCTCACCCGCTCCGACGCGTTGCCCTCCGCCGTCAGGTGCCCCTCCTTGCGCGCAATGACCAAGTGATGCCCCCGGACGGTGGCGGACTCGTTTGCCAGGGTTGTGTCGCGGCCGGAGAGCGTGAGCAGCCCCGAGCCGGGCTCGTAGACCGCTTCGTCGGCCCGTGCGGTGGAACTCTCGGTCTTGATCACCACCTGACCGCGGGCGATCATTTTGGTGATAACCGCTTCCGAGAGGGCGGCACCCGCCGTGGCGTTCTCGTCCTCCTTCTGCGCGGTGTAAACCGTCAGGATGTCGGAAGTGATCACCGAGCCCTTCTCGACCATGCGCACGTGCCCGCTGAATTCGGCCGCACTCGTATTCATGTCCACGTCGAGATGCTCTGCCCGGACGCGGGCTTTGTCGGTTGCGGCCGCCGGCGGGGCGGGGCGCAGAAGTCCCTGCACGTGGCCGCTGAACGCCATCCGGTTCGTTTTTAAATTGACGCTGAGGAGGTCGGCGGTGAGGTCTCCCGTACGCGTCGTCACCTTGACCGGGCTCTGCGATTCGATCAGGCGGTCGGCGTATCGATACCGGATGCTCTCGGTTTCGAGCCGGTCGGTGTCGTTCCAGATCACGACATCCTCGCTGGCGTCCATGTCGTGGCTGTCGGTCAGCACCGTGCCCCGCCGGGCGGTGAGGAAGAATTTCTGACCGTCCGCGCGAAAAAACGTCACGTGGGGCTCGCTCAGTTGAAACATTTTTACGTCCTGAAAATAGGTGGCCGAACGGGCATCCAGGATCCACTCGGTGCGGCCGTCGCGGGCCGCACTCTGATGAACTCCGTCGATCAACATCCCGCCGGTGTTCGGTGCCGGGGTGGCGATCTGCTCCGGAACGGTCGCCAGGTGCCGGGAGCCGAAATAGACCGCGGCCGCGATCCCGAGACCGACGATCCCGAGGACCGGCAGGATCCGTTTGAAGAGCCGGGACGTGCGTGCTGTCGGAGGTGTCATGGGTCCGTCGACTTTTTGAGAGTCCGTCAACCTTTAAAAGCGTAACTGTTTGTAAATACTATAATAAAAATGGTACAGGGTTCAGGAGAGAGAAGCGGAGACCCTTCACCACCGCGGTAGTTACTTAAATGAAGACTTACTTAGTCGTTGGCCTTGAAAAAGTCAATCCGGCGTGCGAGTCCGCCGGGGGCACTGCGGAGGTCGGACCCGCAGGCACGCCGGCCGCCCGGGCACTCCCCGGCCTGTCGCGTCAGGGGTGCAACGGCAGTTGACTATTATCAGACGAGTTGATAATTAACAGCGTATTGAAAAACAAGCATCAGGCCGTCCGCCAAGGCGCTCATAAGCTTGAAGCCTGAAGCCTGAAGCTGGAGGCTCGAGGCTCAAGGAAACAGATACCATCACGTTCGCTTCCAGCTTCTCGCCTCAAGCATCCAGCCGTTGCATGTGAGCATTTACAAAAGCCGCACAACGCCGGATCACGGTCTTGGGGCGCGGTTTTTCAACACCCTGTTAGTGGTGGTTTAGTACGGTGGCAGCCGCTTTCGCCGGCCCAACATCTCAAACCGCCGGCTTCAGCCGTTGGCGCTGTGTTTGGCACGGAAAGGATACATCCGCATGGAAAAACCCCGAAAAATACGATCGGGATGGCCGCTCGGGATCGGCACACTCGTGCTGGGCCTGCTGCTGGTCGTCGGCGTGTGGTTTGCCGTCGGCCGGCTGGAAGGCGAGCCGCCCTCGGTCGTGCTGGAGATCCCCACACCTTACCACATCGGCAAATCCGCCGAGTTCTCTCTGCGCATAGAAGACCCGAAAAGCGGCCTGCGCCGCATGGCGGTCGTGTTGAGCAAGGACGGCAAGGAGATCGCGCTGGCTGCCGCCGACTTCCCCGCCGCAGGCTGGCTCGGTCTGGAGACGGTCCGCCGCGAGACCGCCAAGATCAAAATCGACCCGGCCGCCCTGGGGCTGACCGACGGCAAGGGAGTGCTGCGGGTGACGGTCCTGGACCGTTCCTGGCGCAACTGGTGGCACGGCAACGCCGCCGAGGTCCAGAAAGAGATCGTGATCGATACCCGGCCGCCGGTCATCGACGTCCTGGCCCAGCAGAACTACGTCAACCAGGGAGGCACGGGCCTGGCGGTCTTCCGGGTCTCTGAACCCTGCCCGACGATCGGAGTGCGCGTGGGCGCACACTTTTATCCGGCCGCCAGCGGATATTATGCCGACAACGCCATCCACATCGCCTTTTTTGCCCTCGCGTTCAACCAGCCGCCCGGGACAGAGATCGTGCTGGAGGCGACGGACCAGGCCGGGAACGCCACCCGCACCCGGTTCCCCCACTTCGTGCGCAAGAAAGTGTTCAAGAAGGACACGCTCACCGTGAGCGACGGCTTCATCAACCAGATCCTGCCGGAGTTTCATGCGCTGCTGCCGGCGAAAGCCAACGCCACGCTGAAGGAGAGGTTTCTTTTCATCAACCGCGACCTGCGCCAGATGAACTACCAGGCCATCGTGGCGGCGACCCGCAAGACGGAGCCCGCCATGCTCTGGAAGGGCGCGTTTCTGAGACTTCCCAATGCCGCGCCGCGGGCGGGGTTTGCCGACCACCGCACCTATATGTATGAGGGCAAGGAAATCGATCAGCAGGACCACCTGGGGGTGGACCTGGCCTCCCTCATGAACTCCCCCGTGCCCGCCGCCAACAGCGGGGTAGTGGCGTTAACCGGTTCTATCGGCATCTACGGCCAGACGGTCATCCTGGATCATGGCTTCGGGTTGTTCAGCATGTACTCCCATCTGAGCCGGATCACGGTGAAAGCGGGGGACCGGGTGACGAAGGAGACCATTTTGGGGAACACCGGCAGTACCGGGCTGGCCGGCGGCGACCATCTGCATTTCAGCATGATGGTCCACGACACCTTTGTCGATCCGATCGAGTGGTGGGACTCCCACTGGATCCGGGACAACGTCACGTCCAAGCTGGATGGGGTGAAATCCCTGCCGGGCCAAGGCTGAACGGCGATGAAGAAGTTCAAAATCACCAAGACGATCCGCCAGATCAACGAACGGATCCGCTCCGGCAAGGTCGTCGTCGTGACGGCGGAAGAGATCATCGACATCGTGAAAAACGAGGGGCCGGAGGAGGCGGCGCGCCACGTGGACGTGGTCACCACCGGGACCTTCGCGCCCATGTGCTCCTCGGGGGCCTTCATCAACTTCGGGCATTCCACCCCGCCGATCAAGGCCTCCCGGGTGTGGCTGAACCGGGTCCCGGCCTATGGCGGCCTGGCGGCCGTGGACTGCTATGTCGGCGCCACCGAGCCGGCGGAGGACGATCCGCTGAACAAGGTCTACCCCGGCGAGTTCAACTACGGCGGCGGGCACGTCCTTCAGGACCTGGTGGACGGCAAGAGCGTTCACCTGCGGGCGGAAGCCTACGGGACCGACTGCTACCCGAACCGCCGGGTGGAAAAAGAGGTCACCCTGAAGAGCCTGCCCCAGGCCACTCTCTGCAATCCGCGCAACGCCTATCAGAACTACAACTGCGCGGTGAACCTGACCAACAAGACCGTTTACACCTACATGGGGACCCTGAAGCCGCGGGCGGCCAACGCCAATTACTGCTCGGCGGGCCAGCTGAGCCCGCTGTTCAACGACCCGTACTACCGGACCATCGGCCTGGGGACCCGCATTTTTCTGGGCGGCGGCGTCGGCTATGTCACCTGGTCCGGCACCCAGCACAACCCGGCGGTCGAGCGCACCCCCCGGGGAGTTCCCCTGCGGCCGGCCGGCACGCTCTGGGTGATGGGCGATCTGAAACAGATGAACTCCGCGTTCCTGGTGGGGGTGGGCATCCAGGGCTACGGGTGTTCCCTGGCCGTGGGCCTCGGCGTTCCGATCCCCTTGCTCAACGAAGAGATCGCCGCCCAGACCGGGATCTGCGACGAAGAGATTTTTACCCAGGTCATCGATTACGGCAACGACTACCCCCAGGGGGTCGGCCGCAGCCTGGGCCAGGTGAGTTATGCCGAGTTGAAGAGCGGGACCATCGCGTTCCAGGGCCGGCAGGTCCCGACCGTCCCGCTGTCGAGCGTCATCAAGGCGCGCGAGATTGCCGCGACCTTGAAAACCTGGATTGCCAAGGGGCGGTTTCTGCTGGGCGAGCCCCAGTTCACGCTGCCCGACGCCTGAACAAGGAAGCAACCCATGCCCGGCATGCTGCGCGCATTCGTGGCCGTGGAGATGCCGGGGCCGGTTCGGAAGGCCCTGGAAGATGTCCAGTCAAGCTTGAAACAGCTGAAGATCCGCGCGCGTTGGGTCCGGGCGGAGAACATCCACCTCACGCTGAAGTTCCTGGGGAACATACCCGCGGGGCACGTGCCCAGCATCAGTGACGTCCTGCGGGTCGTGGCCCGGGCCCACGGGCGGTTCAGCCTTTCGGCCGCCGGGGTCGGCGTTTTTCCCGACACCCGACGGCCGAAAATCATCTGGGTCGGACTGACCGGGCGTCCGGATGCCCTGACGCCGCTGCAGCAGGATCTGAACGGACGGCTGGCGGCGCTGGGTTTTCCTCGGGCGGAGAAGCCCTTCCGGGCGCACCTGACCATCGGCCGCTTCGGGGCGGAGGGTCCTCCCGGCCCTGTCGCGGCGGCCGTGAAACGGTATGCGGGGGCAACGTTCGGCACCGCCGTGGTGGAAGACATTGTTCTGCTCCA
This sequence comes from Desulfobacterales bacterium, assembly GCA_035467535.1. Taxonomy (GTDB): domain Bacteria; phylum Desulfobacterota; class Desulfobacteria; order Desulfobacterales; family SpSt-501; genus SpSt-501. The sequence goes on along the minus strand of DATITS010000044.1, from coordinate 10,574 downwards.
GAGCGATCTGCGGCCGGAGGGACCGCTGTACACGCAGCTGGCGCGCGAAAAATTGATGGCTTCGTAAATAGTCCAATTTCGGCGTTGCGCATCAGTGCGTTGTCGCTGCGGCCTACAGGAAGTACGCCTCACGCCACGCACCTCGCGCGCCTTGAATTTGGCCTCTTTACAAAGCCATCGATTCGGATGACGTCTTGCGAGCCTATCAAGATTGAACGCATAGAGGAGGAATTCATGGGATTATCGACGGATAAGCAAAAGGCGCTTGAGACGGCCATGGGGCAGGTGGATCGGCAGTTCGGAAAAGGCTCGATCATGAAGCTCGGCAGCCGGCCGATCGTAAGTGTTCCGGTCATATCGACCGGCTCCCTCGCCCTGGACAAGGCGCTGGGCGTTGGGGGGCTGCCCCGGGGCCGGATCGTGGAGATCTTTGGTCCGGAGGCCTCCGGCAAGACGACCCTGGCGCTGCACGCCGTGGCCGAGGCCCAGAAGCGGGAAGGGATCGCGGCGTTCATCGACGCCGAGCACGCTCTGGACACGGTCTACGCCCGCAAGCTTGGCGTCAATTGCGACGAACTGCTGGTCTCCCAGCCGGACACCGGCGAGCAGGCGCTCGAGATCACCGACATGCTGGTCCGCAGCGGCGCCATCGACATCCTGGTCATCGACTCGGTGGCGGCCCTGGTGCCGCGGGCCGAAATCGAGGGCGAGATGGGGGACTCGCACATGGGGCTGCAGGCACGGCTGATGTCCCAGGCGCTGCGCAAGCTGACCGGCAGCATCAGCAAGACCAACACCTGCCTCATCTTCATCAACCAGATGCGCATGAAGATCGGTGTCGTCTTCGGCAACCCCGAGACCACCACCGGCGGCAACGCGCTCAAGTTCTACGCCTCGGTGCGGCTCGACATTCGCCGGACCAACACGATCAAGGAAGGCCAGGACGTCATCGGCAACCGCACCCGCGTGCGGGTGGTCAAGAACAAGCTGGCCCCACCCTTCACGGAGGCGGAGTTCGACGTCGTCTACGGCGAGGGCATATCCCGGATAGGGGACCTGATCGACGTCGGCGTCGAGCAGGGCATCGTCGACAAAAGCGGCGCCTGGTATTCGTTTGCGGGCGAACGCATCGGCCAGGGCCGGGAGAACGTCAAGAAGTTCCTCGCCGACCACACGGAGATCGTCGATGTGATTTCCGCCAAGGCGCGCGAGGCACTGGGTCTGACCGCCAAAGACAAGGACGTCCAGAAGGAGGAGTAGGTCATGACCGGAAACGAGGCGCGCAGGCAGTTTCTCGACTATTTCAAGCGTAACGACCACCAGATCGTGCGCAGTTCGTCACTGGTGCCCCACGACGACCCCACGCTGCTCTTCATCAACGCGGGCATGGTGCAATTCAAGCGCGTGTTCCTCGGCGAGGACAAGCGGGGCTACGTGCGGGCCACCACCTCTCAAAAGTGTGTGCGGGCCGGCGGCAAGCACAACGACCTGGAAAACGTCGGCTACACCGCTCGCCATCACACGTTCTTCGAGATGCTGGGCAATTTTTCGTTCGGCGACTACTTCAAGCAGCGCGCCGTCGAGTTCGCCTGGGACCTGCTGACCCGCGGGTTCAACCTGCCGGCGGACAAGCTCTGGGCTTCAATTTACCTCGACGATGACGAGGCCTACGACCTGTGGCGCACGGGGGTCGGGCTGCCCGACGCGCGCATCGTGCGCTTCGGGGAAAAGGACAACTTCTGGTCCATGGGCGACACCGGCCCCTGCGGCCCGTGCTCCGAGATCATCATCGATCGCGGGGAGGGGTACGGCTGCGGCCGGCCGGAGTGCACCGTGGGCTGCGAGTGCGACCGGTACCTCGAGATCTGGAACCTCGTGTTCATGCAGTTCAACCGCGATGCCGCCGGCACCATGACGCGGCTGCCCAAGCCGAGCATCGACACCGGCATGGGGCTTGAGCGGATCGTCTCGGTCGTCCAGAACGTCTCCACCAATTACGACACCGACCTGATCCGGCCCATCATCGCCCGCGCCGAGGAGTTGACCGGCCGGCGTTTCGGTGAGGACCCGGCCACCGACGTCGCCATGAAGGTCATCGCCGACCATTCCCGCGCGGCGGCCTTTCTCATCGGCGACGGGATCCTGCCGTCCAACGAGGGCCGGGGCTACGTGCTGCGGCGCATCATGCGCCGCGCCATCCGCTACGGCCGCAACATCGGCTTGAGCCGGCCCTTCCTGCACGAGACCACCCGGGTGGTGTTCGACATCATGAAACCCGCCTATCCGGAGCTCACCGAGGCGGCGGCCTTCATCACCAACGTCGTCCAGAACGAGGAGGCGCGTTTCCGGCACACCCTGGACACGGGCCTGCGGCTGCTGAACGACACGCTCTCCGAGCTCAAGAGCCAGGGCCGCACCGAGGTGCCGGGTAGCGTCATCTTCAAGCTCTACGACACGTTCGGATTCCCGGCCGACATCGTACGGGACGTGGTGCGGGACGAGCGCATGCACCTGGACATGGACGGCTTCGAGCGCGAGATGGAAGGCCAGCGCGCCAAGTCGCGCACCGTCACGGCGTTCACGCGCATCGGCGACGCCTACACGCGCCTTTCGGCGAGCGGGTTCAAACCGGAGTTCGTGGGCTACCACCTGCTCAGCTGCGAGTCCGTCGTGCGGCTGCTGGTCGCAAGCGAGCAGGAAACCGCCGAGGCGGCGGCCGGAACCGAGGTCGAGGTGGTGACCGAGCGGACCCCGTTCTACGCGGAGTCCGGGGGCCAGGCCGGAGATGCGGGGCGCATCATCGCCCCGGAGGGCGAGGTCCAGGTCACCGGCACGGTGAAGGACCCCACCGGCCTGATCATCCACAAGGGCCGCGTCCGTTCCGGACGCCTGCGCCAAGGGGACACGGTGAGCCTCCTGGTGGACGCGGAGGCCCGCGCGGCGACCGAGCTCAACCACACCGCCACCCACATCCTGCACGCGGCGCTGCGCAGCGTGCTGGGCGAGCACGTCAAACAGGCCGGCTCCCTGGTGTCCCCGGAGCGCCTGCGGTTCGACTTCACCCATTTTTCGCAGGTCGACCCGGACACCCTCGCGCAGATCGAGTCCCTCGTCAACGACCGGATCCGCGCCAACGTCCCCACGGAAATCGAAGAGATGGCCGCCGAGGAAGCCTTTAAGACCGGCGCCATGGCTCTGTTCGAGGAGAAATACGGCGACCGGGTGCGAGTGATCGCGCTGGCGGACTTCAGCAAGGAGCTGTGCGGCGGTACCCACACGGGCCGCACGGGCAACATCGGCCTTTTCAAGATCGTCGCGGAGGCCGGTATCGCCGCCGGGGTCCGCCGCATCGAGGCCCTGACCGGCCGCGCCGCTGTGGCGTTCATGCAGCAGGCCGAGCGCACGCTCCAGGAAACGGCGCACCTGTTGCGGGAGAAGCCCGAGGCGCTGAGTGCGCGCGTCGTGAAGCTGCTCTCCGACACGAAGGGCCTGGAGCGCGAGATCGAGCAGTTGAAGGGGCGGCTTTCCGCGGTTGCGGTGGCGGGTGCCGGCGACGAGGTCCGGGACGTGGCGGGTGTCAGCGTGCTCGTGAAGAAGGTCGAGGCGGACTCCCCGGCGCTGCTGCGGGACCTGCTGGATCGTTACAAAGACAAGATGAAATCCGGCGTCGTGGTCCTGGGCAGCGTCAACGACTCCAAGGTCATGCTGATCGCCGGAGTCACCCCGGACCTCGCCGGCCGCTACCACGCCGGCAACATCATCAAGCAGGTAGCGGCGATGGTGGGCGGCAGCGGCGGCGGCCGCCCGGACATGGCCCAGGCCGGCGGCTCCCGTCCGGAGAACCTGGATCAGGCGCTGGCCAGAGCGCTCGAGATCATCCAGAAGGGGTAGTGGGTGGAGCGCTGATGAACAAGGGCCTGAACGTCAACGGGCCCGTCGGGACGGGTGCGGGTCAGAAGTCTATGGTGTTCGTGGAGGAGAGGCTGTTCGCCCGGCCCGTGGGTGGACTGGCGGCAGTTTGACCCCCTTGGCTGCGGGCGGTGATTTCGCTCTTGGCCGGTTCCACCCAGCCGATGACGCGTCGGACAAGGGCGGTATAGCGGGGGTCGGCGCTCATCTTCAGGAAGTCGTTTTCCCGGTGTTTGACCTGATCGAGCAGCACGAGGTCGATTTCCGACCCGATTCTGCCGATCCCCCGGACCAGGACAGACAGGTGCGAGAGGAGCCCGTAGAGGTTCTGCCGGCCTTCCTCCGTGTTGTAAAACTGGGACTCGGGGTTGCCGAACACGCTGAGCGCGCTGTGCAGAATCGAGGCGGCGGTGTTGCCGCCGACCAGCGCCAGGAAGATGTGCACCTCCCGCTCCAGGGCGATCAGAAAGTGCGGCGACATCGGCGTGACACCGGCCAACGCCGGATCGAAAGCCCCCATGAATCGCTTGCGGATGCTCACGACCTTGGTCAGGAACCGCTTCTGGTCGCTGTTGACCTTCCAGGCTGCGTAGTTCATGACCTTGCCGTCGAGACCCACCTGCACCCGCAGGACCTCCTCCGGGGTCAGTTCGATATCGACGTTGATCTCCTTGTTGTAGGTCCGCAGGAACTGCGTGGACAGCATGATGGCGTTGCGGTCCGGGAAGCTGACCTGGGCCGGGTCGGCCACGAAGTCGGACAGCAGGATCCGGACGGCCTGGAGGGGCTGCTTGATCTCCTTGATCATGAGCTGCAGTGAGTTCAGGAACGGCAGGCGGTCGCTGCGGCGCGGCATGTCCTTGAGAAATTCCCACAGCACCTGGAAGATTTTCTTGTGATAGCGGGCAAACTCCGGAATCTTCTTTTCGAAGCTGGCCCTCTGGAAGCCCCCACGACCGTCGAAGCAGCCGCGGAACAGTTTGAGGATGGCCTCCATCTCCTCGGGCGCCAAGTCGAAGAAGACGGCCAGGGCGGCGGCCTCGCGTGCGAAATAGATCGGTTCGTTACTGGTCGTGGCCTGCAGCTTCCGGCGGGCGGCGGCGTGGTCCTTGGCCGTGTCGATGGCCTGGGCGAGCTTTTCTTCGACGTTGCCGACGATGCGCTCCCGGTCCCCTTCCCAGACTTTGACCACGTTGTTCTCGACCGATAGGTCGTTGAGCAGCTCGCTCGGCAGTTGGTCCATCCCGCCCTGGATGCGCTGCAAAACGGATTCCATCAACTGCTGGCTGGCGGGGTTGGCCTGCATGGTCGAGAGCAGGTTGGTGATCAGCCCGAGCCTCTCGCCGAGGGAGCTCGCGTCGAGGCTGCCATAGTCCTGTCCGAAAAGGGAATGCATGGCGCCGGCCCCGCCGGCCTTGTCGTTTTTGAAGGTCTCCTTCACCAGGCGCGCGATGCCCTCCCGGAGCGCCGCATCCTCTATGACGGCCGTCTGACCGTCCGGCAGCGGGCGGCTGGGGCCTTCACTGCCGGCACCAGCAGCCGTTCCGCCCGCTGCACCGTCGCTCCATGCCGGATCTTCCGCATGCGTGTCTGCCGCTTTGCGCCTGCTGGCGTTGATCTCGATCGGCGGCCGCTGCAGTTTGGCGCGCAGGCTCTTGATGGCGAAGAGCGTCTGATAAACGTTTGGGAACTGGCGGCGCAGGCGGGCGTTTTCCGGCCGCTGCATGAAGGCCGAAACCTTGCGCACCGTGTCCTCAACGGCGCCGGCGGAAAGATCGTTGACGGCGGCGAGAATGGTGAGGTTCGGGTCGGGCAGGCCCTGGTCGTCGCGTACGGGCATGAGCTGCATCGGGTTGCCGTTGCGGCTGTACGTGATGGGGGAACTCTTTTCGGCCGCCAGGCGGTAGCAGGAAAGAACACGCAGGGCCCCGCGGAGGCAGTCCATGGCCTCCGGGGTGTCTTCCGGCATGCGCAGCAGGATCGAGTCGATCCCCTCGGCCGCGAGCGTATCAAACGATTTCTGAAGCCGCCCCTCCAGGTGCTTCACACGGATGCCCAGGCGTTTGATGACGGCGGCGACAATGGACGTATCGATGCTGATGTCGCCGAACCGGACGAGGTAGTCCGCTTTTTCGGACAACTTGCCCTGTGCGGCCCTGCGGTGGTTGATGCGGATGACCCCATCGTGACCGGGCAGCTGGGCGAGTTGAAGCAGGATGCCGACGAATTGTCGAAAGGTGTCCTTCTCGGTTTTGATCCCTTCCCAGTACTGGACGTCCCGGAAACAGGCATTCAGCAGGTAGACCATCTCGACGAGGAGCATGCGCCAACGGTCCAGATTGGCCGCGTCCGCCGTCGCGACGGTCGGCTGACCCGGGCTCGGGCTCCTTTGCAGGTTGTCGCCGAGTTCCTGCAGAAGTTTGGCGGAGATTTCATCCATAGCTTCATCATCATATCGGACTAAGGCCTCGAAGTCAAAGCGGGATAGGGTCAAAACGGAATTAAAAACTAAAAATAACAGAAGGTTGCATCTAAAGCAAAAGCCTCTGCGCCTTGCGCCGGTTTTTGCGTCAGGCGCCTTTCAGTACGTCGATCATGGTGTAGAGCTGTCCCCGCGCCCCGGCGGCAATCTTCTTCTCCAGGTAGAGCAGGGCGTCGAGCGTGCCCTGGACGTAGATGTCCCGGCCGTTGATGTTGTGGGTGAACTCGAACCGGACGGTTTTGTCGGCCGAAACCAGGGTGTAGGTGTGCCAGCCGTGTCCCGTCAGATACTGTTCGGGAACACCCCAGCGGGAGCTCTGCACCTGCGGGTCGCGCTCCATGGCGATCTGCTCTTCGGAAAAAGAGACCCCCAGGCGGTTGAAGTAGCGCACCATGGCTTTGGCCGTCCCGCTCGTATCGGCCTTGCCCTTTTGGTGGCTCTCCCGGATGGCGAGACTGTAGCCCTTGAAAAGGCCCGGGAACGTTTGCGCGGCGTACTCCGTCATGGCCTGGAAGCCGACGATCTGTTTGGCCATGTTGGGTGCGACCACGGCGGCGATGCCGGAAGAACGGACGGTCTCCTCCAGTTGCTGCCGGTCTCCGCCGGTCGTGCCCATGACGAACGGCAGCCCGTGGCGGCAGTAGAAGTCCGCATTGGCGTTGACGGCGCTGGGGTGGGTGTAGTCGACGCTCAGGAAGTCGCCATGCGTCTGCCGGAGTTCCCGGAGGGCGGCCTCGCGCCCGTCGGGCCGGATGAGGCGGATCGCGGTGCCCTCCAGGGCATACGCGTGTTCCTGGATTTCCGGGCCGGTGAAAGAACAGGGAATCAGCCTGAAACGCCGGTCTTTCTGAACGTGCCCGGCGACCGTGCAAGCGACCTTGCCGGGAATGCCGTTGACCATGACGGTAATGGGCTGCATGGGAAATCCTCCTTAAACAGAATCGTTGACCGTTAATCCAGCGATGCGGGAAACCACAAAAAAACGTTTCATCCCGTATCACGCCTTTGGTATCGCTTATCGTACCCCCAATTTTTTCGCTGCCTGGGCGGACACCCGTTGCAATTTCGGAAAACCGGCTGTCCCGAATTTCGCCAAGCGGGCCTCGAGGCCCCGCAGCGCTGCGGGGATGTAACGGGAGAACTGTTTTTTACCCTTCACGGTGGAAAGGAACCCGAACGCCCCGAGAACCTGCAGGTTGCGGGAGAGCGCACAGTAGGCGAACCCGCGGCGGAAACCCGCGGCCTCGACCGGGTGCTGCGCGGCCACTTGCTGCACGGCGTAGTCGAGCAGCTGGTCCTGCTCTTCCGGCGTGAGCCCGACGTACGGGTCGATCAGCAGGGAGGCCAGGTCGTACTGAGCCGGGCCGAGCCGGCCGCCCTGGAAATCGATGAAATGCCAGCGCCCGTTTTTCAGCATGATGTTGCGCGACTGCATGTCGCGGTGCATGAACCCCTCCACGGCATGGCGCAGCGCACCGTCCGCGATGACGGCGAACTCGTCCTCGAAGTCCCCAACGCCGGCGTTCATGCCAGCCACGCGGTTTAAAAAGGCATCGACGAAATAGCCGCACTCGCGCTCCAGGATCAGCTCGCGGCTGTAGCGAGGCGTCTGGAAGGCCCACGCCGGGTCGAAGCCGTCGGCCCCCTGCGCGGACAGGACGATGAGGCTGTCGATGATCGCCTGGTACCAGTCCATGACCCGGCCGCGGTTTTTCTCGCTCTGCACCGCCGCCTGAAGCGAAGTGCCGCCCAGGTCCTCCAGAAAGACCAGCCCTGCGAACGTGTCGTCGAAGAAGATCTCCGGCACCGGCTGCCCTTTGCCTCTCAGGTGCCGGCCGATCGTCACGAACGAATCCACCTCGGCGACCGGCACCGGAGGACGCAGGCCATGGTCGGCCATGATGAGCGACCGGCTCCCGGCGCTCACGCGGAACCAGCATCGGTCGGAGCCGTCCCCCTCGAGCCGCTCCCACGTCAGTGCCGCCGCCGGGTCCTCGCCGAACGCGACGCGCCACGCCGCCGCCGCCGAGAGCTCGCGTGCGGTCGCGCGGTAGCGCTCCGGGGTCCCCAGGTCTTTCCAGGCGGGGTTTTCGGGGATGCACGCCAGCACCGTTCGCCCGTCGGCGATCATGGCCTGAAAGGCGTCGACGCTGTGGGCGAACCGGCCGCCGGGAAGGTAGTCGAGGATCACGGGGTCGAGCACCTGGATGCCCGTAAACGTGAGCGGGCCGCGGGTGCCGCCTCCGGGCTGCGCCGAAAAATCGATCACGCGGCCGTGCGCGTCGACGCTCACCGTGTTGAACGCCGGGTCGTCGCAGAGGACCAGGGTCGCGGCGGGCCGGTGGCGGAGGTGAAACGCGTAGACCTGCCGCAGATCGATGGTCGAGAAGATGTCGGCGTTGACGACCATGAACGGCCGGCTGTCCCAGAAATCCGCGGCATTCTTGATGGCGCCGCCGGTGCCGAGCAGGTCGGGTTCAAAGCGGGTGGCGACCGGCACGTTAAAGCGTTGCGCGGCGAGGAAGCCTTCGATCTCTGCGTGCCGGTGATGGGTGTTGACCAAAATCGCCTCGCTGCCGGCCGCCTGCAGATTGTGGATGTGGATGGCCAGCAGGGTCCTTCCGGCCACGGTGAACAGCGGTTTCGGGGTGATATCGGTGTGGGGCCGCAGGCGTGTTCCCAGGCCGGCTGCGAGGATCAATGCTTTCATCGGAGTGGGTTACCTTCAGGGACGATAAGTGTAACTCTCATCTTGAACCTTGGCCCCGTGAGGTTATTGCTGCAGATGCTTCAGCGCACGCTGAATGGCGGCGGCGGCGGGGGCGATCTTGTCCCGGTCTTCCGAGCCCCGGATCCCGGCGGCCGAGAAATACTCCAGGGCGTTTTCAAAGGCGATCTTGGAGATGGCTTCGATATGGTCGAACTCCTTGCGCCGGTGCATCCGACGCCCCAGGGCGACGATCTTCTTGATGCGGTCCTTTATCTCCCCTGTGTCGCTGGGGGTCTGCATCAGGTAGTGAGCCACGATCCCGTAGGATTCCAGCAGCGTTTTGAGAAACATGGCGAAGAGCTTCAGCTTGCGATAACCGGCGGCGGTCACGTTGCAGGTGTCCGGCAGGCTCGGGTGGGGGATCATCACCGCGTCGTCCACAAAGGTCTTGAGCGCGCGGCGCATCAGCAGCGCAGCGGGGGTGTCGCTGTCGAAGACGAACTCGAACTGGAAGAGATTCTGCAGGGATTCGTACTCGGTGTGCAGGTCGGCCGCCGAAAACTGGAACGCGTCCTTCTGGAGGATGGCGAGCGCCGTGAACGCGGCGGGGAGGAAGAACGCGATGCAGTTGTTCTTGTAGTAATCCAGGAGCGGCCTTTTGCCCTCGCTCAGCACGAAGCCGGCCGACTCGGCCGGGTCCTGCGGGTCGAGTTTCAAAGCCTCCAGGGCCCTGCGCTGGACATAGGAGTCCAGGGCATGGGCGATCGCCCGCCGGTGGTCCAGGATCAGGGTGTCGGCGATCCGGGTCTCGACGGCGACGAGGTGGTTCAAGTAGACCTCGGCGACCGACATCAGCTCTTCGAACGAAAACCGTTCCCGGGCGGCGTTGAGAATGGCGGCGGCCGCGAGCGCGTGCGGTGTGGCGACGCTCACGCGGTCGATGTCATAAGCGATCCGGTGCGCCAGGCTGCGGCAGAAGCGGCTCAGTCCCTTGTGGGTCATCTCGGCGCAGGTCTGACCGTCGCGGGCTGCCTGGTCCAGCAGGGAGATGGGGTCTGCGAACTGCAGGTAGACCTTGCCGTAGCGTTTTCTCAAGAATTTCCGGGCTCGGACGACCTGCCAGAAATTCTCCGTCTGTTTGGTGCCGCCCTCGATCTCCAGCAGGTAGGACTTTTCCTCCAGGACCCGGTCGTAGCCGATGGACACGGGCACGAACACCATGTCGGGACACGCCCCGTCCTTGCATGCGTTCAGGAGGATGGACAGCAGCCCCAGCTTGGGCAGCAGCAGTTTGCCGGTGCGGCTGCGGCCACCCTCGATGAACTGCTCGATGTTGTAGCCCTCTTCGAGGATCTTGTGGATATATTCGGCGAAGGTGCGCGAATACAGGACGGCGCCCCGGAAGGTCCGGCGGATGAAGAAGGCGCCGCCCCGCCGGAACAGCGGCCCCATCGGCCAGAACGAGAGGTTCTT
>DATITS010000043.1:0-31344 GCA_035467535.1 Desulfobacterales bacterium | reverse complement strand
CCTGTTCACGTGCAGCCAGGACTCCCAGGAGTTGATGAAACAGGCGATCGCCGAGCACCGCCTGAACCGCGTGGTGGTGGCCGCCTGCTCGCCGAAGACCCACGAAGGCATTTTCATGGACACCCTCGAGGGGACCGGGCTGAACAAATACCTCTTCGAAATGGCCAACATCCGCAACCAGGACTCCTGGGTGCACAGCCAGACGCCGATGCAGGCCACCGCCAAGGCCAAGCAACTGGTGGCGATGGCTGCGGCCCGAGCCGCGACCCTCAACCCGTTGACGGAGAAGGTCATCCCGGTCAACCCGCGGGCCCTGGTCATCGGCGGGGGGGTTGCCGGAATGAACGCCGCCCTGTCCATCGCCGACCAGGGCTATGAAGTGGTCCTGGTGGAAAAGGAGGAACGACTGGGCGGCATGGCCCAGCGCCTCCAGGCCACCATCGAAGGCTGGGATATCCAGCGCTACCTGCAGGAGTTGATCGGCCGGGTGCAATCCCACCCGCGGATCCAGGCGCTGACGCGCTCTCTCATCGTCGGCTTCGGCGGGTTCAAGGGCAACTTCACGACCGAGGTCCTGGTCGGTCCCGGCATGTACGAGCGCAAGATCGAGCACGGTGTGGTGATCCTCGCCACCGGGGCGACGGAGTACCGGCCCGCCGAATACGGCTACGGGGAGAGCGCGCACGTCGTGACCCAGGTGGAGTTGGGCGCCAGACTCCAGGAGCGCGGCGCGCAGGGTCTGTCCCAGGTGGTCATGATCCAGTGCGTGGGCTCGCGCAACGAGCAAAACCCCAACTGTTCGCGCATCTGCTGCCAGGCCGCGGTGAAGAACGCCATCCACATCAAGGAGCTCGCCCCCGCCGCCGAGGTCTTCATCCTCTATCGCGACATGCGCACCTACGGCCTGCTCGAAGACTACTCCGAGCAGGCCCGGCGCAAGGGCATCCTCTTCTTCCGTTTCGATGCCGATGCCCCGCCCCGGGTCGAAACCCGCGACGGCGGCGTGACGGTAACGTTCCGCGACCGGATCATCGACCGCGAACTCCAGGTGGAGGCCGACCTCCTGACCCTGAGCGCCGGGCTGGTGCCGTCCGACACCGAGGAGCTTTCCTCGATCGTCAAGCTCGCGCGCACGCCCGAGGGGCATTTCATGGAGGCGCACGTCAAGCTGCGGCCGGTGGACATGGCGACCGAGGGCCTCTTCATCTGCGGCACGGCCCACAGCCCGCAACTCATCAACGAATCGATCGGCCAGGCCCATGCGGCGGCCTCCCGCGCGATCACCTTCCTGTCCAAGAGCCGCCTGACGCTGTCGGCCGTGACGGCCCAGGTCAACCCGGATGTTTGCGCCGCCTGCCTGATCTGCGTGCGCTCCTGCCCGTACCACGTGCCGCAGATCAACGCCGAGGGTGTCAGCCACATCGACGAGGCGCTCTGCCACGGCTGCGGCATCTGCGCGGCGGAGTGCCCGGCCAAGGCGATCGAGCTCAACTGGTATGAGGACGAGCAGCTGCTCTGCAAGGTGGATGCGCTGCTGGATACAGTGATGTCGGAGTAAGGGTTCAAGGATTCAAGGGGTCAAGGGGCCGAGCCAAAAAAGATTAAAAGCCTTCCCTTGAACCCTGGACCCCTCGACCCCTTGGACCCTTGAAAGCGGACGATGTGCAGGTGGTGAAAGCGGAGGATTACTTATGACAACCCAATTCGATCCCGTGATCGTCGCGTTCTGCTGCAACTTCTGAGGGTACACGGCCGCGGACCTGGCAGGTTCGATGCGACTGAATTACCCCAGCTCGGTGCGGATCATCCGTGTGCCCTGCACCGGCAAGGTGGACGTGCTGCACCTGCTGCGGTGCTTCGAACGCGGGGCGGACGGCGTCTACGTGGTGGGCTGCCGCGAGGGCGACTGCCACTACCAGAACGGAAACTTCCGCGCCAAAAAGCGCGTGGAGCAGGCAAAGCAGCTGCTCGACCGGATCGGGATCGGCGGCAGCCGCGTGCGCATGTGCAACCTGTCGTCGAGCGACGCGCCGCTTTTCGTGCGCTTCGCCGAGGAGATGCACGCGTCGGTAATGGCCACCGGCCCCAACCCCATCCGCGGGGCCCGGGCGGCGATGAAAGCGGCGGCAGACGCGACGTCCCCCGCGGCCCATCCCTGAAGCATGGAGTCACCGGTGCCGCCGGAAAGATCAATCGTCTGCGGGGCCGAGTCGAAAAGGAGGAGCAGCCAATGATTGTGGCCGACAGGAAACCGATCGAAGAGATCATCGAACAGGTCAAGGACGTGCGCAGCCTTCTCGTCCTGGGCTGCAACGAGTGCGTGACGGTGTGCGAAGCCGGCGGCAAAAAAGAGGTGGGGGTGCTCGCATCGGCCCTGCGGATGGTGTTTCTCCAGCAGGGTCGCGACGTCAATGTCGGCGAGCGCACCCTGGAGCGGCAGTGTGACTCGGAATACCTCGAGGAGCTCCGCGACGCGATCGACACGTATGAGGCCGTCGTGTCGCTCGCCTGCGGGGTCGGCATCCAGTTCACGGCCGAGAAATACCCCTCCAAGCCGGTCTACCCGGGGGTCAACACCAGCTTCATGGGAGCCACCCAGGAGCGCGGCGTCTGGGTCGAGCGCTGCCAGGGGTGCGGCAGCTGCATTCTGGCCCGAACCGGGGCTGTCTGCCCGGTCGCCCGCTGCGCCAAACGGCTCTTCAACGGCCCTTGCGGAGGCTCCACCGACGGCAAGTGCGAGATCAGCAAGGATGTGGATTGCGCCTGGCAGCTGATCATCGACCGGCTCAAGGCGCTGAACCGCTTGCAAGACTATGAGACGCTGGCACCCATCAAGGACTGGTCCACCGACCGGGCCGGAGGCCCCCGCAAGCTCGTCAGGGAGGATCTGCGATCATGAATCCAAACACACCCAGCAAGCTGGAGAAAATACTGCGCGCCGGCCACCTGGCCGTGACGTCCGAGTGCGGCCCGCCGCGGGGCAGCGACGCGGCGCACATCGTCCACAAGGCCGAGCTGATCAAGAACCACGTGGACGCCATCAACATCACCGACAACCAGACCTCGGTCTGCCGCCTCTGCAGCCTGGCGGCGTGCATCCGCTTGAAATTGATGGGTCTGGAGCCTGTGCTGCAGATGGTCGTCCGCGACCGCAATCGCATCGCCCTGCAGAGCGACATCCTCGGCGCCGCCTCCTTCGACATCCACAACCTCCTGTGCCTGTCGGGCGACCACCAGCGGTTCGGGGACAACGCCCAGGGGCAGAACGTGTTCGACCTGGACTCCATGCAGCTCATCCAGGCGGCGCGCCGCATGCGCGATGAGGGCAAGTTTCTCGGCGGAGACGCCATCGGGCGCCCGCCGCGCATGTTCGTCGGCGCGGCCGCCAACCCCTTTGCGGACCCGTTCGAGATCCGCGTGCCGCGCCTGGCCAAGAAGGCGGCCGCCGGGGCGGAATTCATCCAGACCCAGTGCATTTACAACGTCGAGAAGTTCGAGCGCTGGATGGAGGGGGTCCGGGGGCGCGGTTTGCACGAACAGGTCTTCATCCTGGCCGGGGTGACCCCCCTGAAGTCCGCGGGCATGGCGCGCTATATGAAGACCAAGGTGCCGGGCATGGACGTCCCCGACGAGGTGATCAAGCGCATGGCGGGCACCCCGAAGGAGAAACAGGCCGAGGAGGGCATCACGATCTGTGTGGAAACCATCCAGCGCCTCAAGGAGGTCCAGGGGGTCGCGGGGTTCCACATCATGGCGATCGAGTGGGAGGAAAAAGTCCCGGGAATCGTGGAGCGCGCGGGCCTCTATCCCCGTCCGGCGCTCAACTGAAATCGCGGTAGGTCCGCGCGAGAGAAACGGTCCTCTATCCGCAAAGACCGCTCAGGCATAAACAGGAGGTAACCCATGAGTGCCCAAAAGAGAATTCTGGTCGTTGACGATGAAGCTGATTTCGCCGCCCTGGTGCAAGGCAACCTCGAACGGGAAGGCTTTAAGGTCGAGCTGGCCTACAACGGCGAAGAGGGCCTGATCAAGGTGCGGGCCAACCCGCCGGATGCCATCGTGCTGGATGTCATGATGCCCGAAAAGGACGGGTATACGGTCTGCAAGGAGCTGAAGCACAGCGAGGCCTACTGCAACATTCCGATCGTGCTGCTGACGGCCGTGGCCACCCACGTGACCTCCACCCGTTACAGCCACGCGGACGGGATGTCCACCGAGGCCGACGACTACATCGCCAAACCGGCTTCCGCCGCGGATATCACTCGCAGCCTGAAGCGGCTTCTCGCAATGGAGTAAGCCTTCGGCTCAGCTCGAAGCTCAACGCTGAAAACGGGAAGCACATCGGATATGTGTTCAGTTCAGGCGTCGAGCTTCGGGCTTCGAGCTTCGAGCTTTTTTGATGAAAGTCTACTGCATCCTCAGTGATGAAAGAGCCTTTCACTCGCGCTCTCCGGTCATGTTCTCCACCGTCTTGAGACGGCAGGGGATCAACGCCGTCTACGTGCCCTTCATGGTCGTCCCCCGAAACCTGGGCCAGGCCATCGCGGGGCTGCGCGTGCTCAACGTTGCCGGCGCCAACGTCACGGCCCCGTTCAAGGAGGCGGTCATCCCCCACCTGGATGTTCTTTCCGAAGGTGCGCGGATCATCGGGGCGATCAACACCATCGTCCGGGATGGAAACCGCCTGAAGGGGTACAACACCAACGCCATCGGCATCATGGACGCCTTGCGCAGCATCGATTACAACGTGGAGGATAAAAGCGCCCTGGTGTTCGGCACCGGAGGGGCCGCCCGCACGGTGGCGTTTATCCTCAACTGGCTGCGCGCGCGGGAGGTCTGGGTGGCCGGCCGCAACATCGAGCGCGCCCGGGACATCGTGAAGGAGTTCAACGGCCGCGCGATCGACCCGGCCTCCCTCAACGGCCTGCGGCTTCCGTGCGCGCTCATCATCAACGCCACCTCTGTCTCCAGCCCGGACGAGTCGGAAGAGCTGGCCGGGCTGGCGGAGAATCTCGATACGCCTTTCTGCGAACTGGTCATAGATCTGAATTACGGGCGGCGGCGCAACTTCTGGCAGGAAATGGCGGACAGAAAAGGGATCCAGTTCATGGACGGCCTGAACCCGCTCGCCTTCCAGGCGTGCCGCACTCTGGAGCTGTGGACCGGGGTAAAAGTCCCGCCGCAGGAGTTCCTCAACGCCCTGAATCCCTGATCCGCCTATTAGGAATTCGTCAGCTTTGATGATCTCGCTAAATATCATTGGATGCGATGACTTCGTAAACTTTCATGTCCCTGTCAGGGACATGAAAGTTTTACGGAGTCATCGGCGTTGAGTTGGCCTGCACCGGCAGCAGCACGGTGAAAACGCTGCCCTCCCCCGGGGTGCTCTGCACCTCGATGATCCCCCCCATGGCATCCAGCAGTCCCTTGACGATGGGCAAGCCGAGCCCGGTCCCGGTGATGTAACGGGTATTTTCGTCCTTGACCCGGTAGAACCGCTCGAAGATCTTGTCCAGGTGCTTTTCGGCGATCCCGAGACCGTTGTCGATCACCCGTGCCCGCACATTCACGCCCGTTATATCCACTTCCAAACGGATGCGGCCCCCCGCGGGGGTATAATTGAGAGCGTTGGTGATCAAGTTGCCGAATATGCTTTCCAGCGCGATGGGATCCGCCCGCATCTCCGGAAGCGGCGCCTGGGGCAGGATCAGTTCGAGCAACTGGCGCTTGGCCTTGGCTTTCTCGCCGAGAAAATCGATGATGCTGCGCAGCAGTTCATCGAGGTTGACCGGGCGCGGCTCGCGGCATATCAGCCCCTCGTCGATGCGGGACATGTCCAGCAGGTCGTTGATCAGCGAGATCATGCCCTTGGTTTTCTCCTTGGCGCGGGTCAGGATGTGCTGATCCTGGGCGGGCACCATGTCGATCAGGTCAGCGATCACCGTGGCCAGCTGTTCGTGGATGGTGGACAGCGGCGAGCGCAGCTCGTGGGAGACCTTCGATACGAACTCGGACTTCAGGCGGTCCATGATCTTCAGCGCCGTGATGTCCACGAAATTGACGACGGCCCCGAGGCACTCCTTGCGGTCCCCCAGCACCGGCTGCCCGCGGGCGCGCAGGTACTTGCCGCTGTCGAGGGCAAACTCGTAGTCGGGGATGTCGTCATAATCCAGGTGCTGGCCCTGTGATATGTCCATGATCAGGGCGCAGAGGGCTTCGTCCGGCAGATAGGTGGCGACCGGTTGTCCCGGCCCGGCCTCCGGACCCAGGGACAAGAGCTGCCGGCAGGCCGGGTTCATCAGCACCACTTGGCCGGAGGCGTTGGTGACGAGCACTCCGTCCGGCAGGGATTCGACGATGGTGTGGATGCGGCTTTTTTCCGTGCCGAGATCGGACAGCGTCCGGCGTTTTTCCTGTTCGAGGAAATCGGCCTCCCGGGTCAACCGGACCCGTTCGGCGGCGCGGTTGACCACGATCCTGAGCTGGTCGGGTTCGAACGGCTTGGGCACGAAATCATAGGCGCCGCGCTTCATGGCCTCGATGGCGGCGTCCACCGTCGCATAGCCGGTGATGACGATGGCCAGGATGGTCGGGTGCTGCTGCCGGATGTGCGCCAGGACCTCCATGCCGTCCTTGCCCGGCATCTTCAGGTCCAGCAGGACGATTTCCGGCCGGGAGGCGTCGATGAGCTTCAGCGCGTCATCGCCGCGGGCGGCCTTGAGCACGTCATATCCCATCCGCTTAAGGATCCGTTCGGCGCCATCGCGGATATCCCCCTCGTCATCAGCCACTAAGATTCGCACTGCTGCAGCTCGCGTCGTTTCCACTGTTCCGCTCTCCGTCGGCGTTGGGTGTGATCGGCAGCTCAATGACAAACGTGGCCCCTTCTCCCGGCGTGCTCGTGGCCTTGATCTGGCCGCCGTGGTTTTCAACGATGCCGTAAACCAGGCTCAGCCCGAGCCCGGTGCCCTCCCCTTCCGGCTTGGTGGTGAAGAAGGGCTCGAAAATGTGCGGCAGCACATCGGCCGCAATGCCGGGGCCGGAGTCGGTTATTTCAATGTGCACGCGGTCGGCAGCCCCCGGCGCACGCGAGGTGCGGATCACCAGCCGGCCGCAGCCGCCCATCGCCTGCGCGGCGTTGAGGATGAGGTTCATGAACAGATGGTTGACCTGCTGGATGTCGCTGTGAACCGGCGGCAGGCCGCCGTCCAGGTGCGTTTCGATCGTGATGTTTTGAAACAGGGGCTGGTTCTTCAACAGGAAGAGCGTCCGGGAAATGGCCTGGTTGATGTCGTGGGGCTGCATCAGGTGGCGGGTCTGCCGGGTGAACTCCAGGAGCTCCTTGACCGTCTCCCGGCAGCGCTCGGCATCGCGCAGCACGCGGCCCAGATCGTCGCGGGCGCCGGCCGGCAGATCGTAGTCCTCGAGCACGAGCCGGGTGTAGAGAGTGACGCCGCCCAGCGGATTGTTCAGCTGGTGCGCCACCCCGGCCGCCAGCTTGCCGAGCGAGGCCATCTTTTCGGACTGCATGAGCTGGAGCTGGACTTTTTCAAGCACCTTCTGCATGCGCAGACTTTCCCGCATGTCGTGGAAGAACCCGATGGTGGCCACCTCCCGGTCGCCTTCAAAGACGATCGACGCATTCAGGTTGATGGGGATGCGGGTGCCGTCGCGGTGCAACACATCCACCAGGTAGGATTTCAGCTTGCCGCGGCCGCCGTTCTCTTCACTGCGCAACTGTCGCATCACCTCGCGCTCGAGCCCGTCGGGGTAAATGGCGCGAATATCCAGCGTTTCGAGGGCCTCTTGCACGCCGTATCCGAAAATCTCTTCCGCCGTATCGTTGTAAATGATGACCTTGCCCTTTTTGTCGGCGGCCATGACGCCGTCCACGGCGCTGGTGATCAGGTTCCTCAAGAGCGCGTTGGAGCGCTGGAGCTTCTCTTCGATTTGGCTGCGGGCGGGCAGCGCCATCTCCATGCTGACCACCGCTTCGACCGCATCCCCCGAGAATACGGGATAGGCGTAATGGCAGGGAACGGTTTCACCGCTCAGCAGATCCTCATTGCGAGGGTTCCAGGCCGGTTGGCACGTCTCCAAAACGGTTTTGACCGCGCAGTGCCCGCAGGGCCCGGAGCGGGCATGCAGGACCTGATAGCAGCGTTGACCGACCCCCTCACCAGCCGCTGGTCCGTCGCGGTGACATCGCCATGCGAGGATACGGTAGTCCGGGGAGACAACGATGAGTTTGTTGCGGAAGGCGTCGATGGCCTTGAGGAGTATTTCCGGTTCGGTCCCGGTAAGCATGCGACTTCCTCCCGTTTTGCGACGGTCGCGGCATTCCGGGCGCATGCGATGCAGGAAGATCCGAACGTGTGCGGCTGCGGAAAGGTCGGCTGAAAGTGCGCGCCCCCAAGTAATTCTAAGCCTTCACCCATCAGGCTCTTGGATGATGGTTTTGGCACAACGCGGGCGAAAAAGCAAGCCGCTGCCGCAGTGCTGGCTGAACGTGATTCGCTGATGCTCACTGGGTTCTGCCCCCGGGAAAAAATATTTCGCAAAGCCCTTCCCCAATTGTTGTTTAAAACCGTGAGGGATTGATCTTGCACTGAATTCTTGATATGGCTTCTGCAGCAATCGGCTATATTCATCCAACGGGCGACCCCGTAAACGCGCATGCGGTTTCAGGGCACCCGACACGTCACTCCGACATTGACCTGCCGAGGCCCACACTTTGGGAAAGGAGAAACGTATGAAGTTCGACAGCCTGGAAGCCATTGTAAATTTCGCGATTGAGAAGGAAAAGGAAGCGGTTGAGTTTTACTCGAACTTGAGCAAGGAGGAGGCGTTCTCCGGCACCAAGGAGATGTTCGCGGATTTTGCCAAGGAAGAACACAAGCACGAGAAAATGCTCGAGGAGTTCAGGACCCGGGGCCTGACCCAGAGCATGAAGAACTACAAGCTGAAATGGATCAAGGACATCAAGCGCAGCGACTACGTGGTGGAACTCGAGTATAGCAAGGGCATGGCCTACAACGAAATCCTGATGCTCGCCATGAAGCGCGAGGAGAAGGCCCTGAAGCTCTACAACGATTTTTTAAAACAAACCGAAACGCCCGAGGGCCAGAAGGTTTTCAAGATGCTCTGCCAGGAGGAGGCCAAGCACAAACTGGCGCTCGAGACCATGTACGACGACTACATGGCCAAGATGGGGGATTGATATATTTTTTCGATCGGGTCATGGCCTGGCGGCGGGTCTCCCCAGGCGTCGTGATGCAGTGCCGGCACATCCCCTCCAGGCTGTGGCCCCGGGTCTATACTCGGCCAGCGTTGTCCACTCAATAGTTTTCCCCCCATATTATGCTTCCATATGCTGGGCTGCAACCGGTCCCGGTACACGATTCATCATTTTGGCTACTTAGACCGGTTGTCCTGTTGGCCTTAAAATCTGCGTGTCTGGCATTCGATGACATCGAATGCCAGACACGCAGCCGCCCTGATCTGGTACCGCCACCTAAAAAAACGCCAGTATCACGGAAATCACCCTGTCGGCAGCCAACGGGTCAGAACATGGTACCCCCAAGGGGGAAGATCTACGTATATCCCCGGGTTGCACATTGCTCTGCCACTGCGTTCATATATTTGCCCGGTGAAGAGGTCGGTCATCTGCCATGACTTGCCCGTGAGTTCGTCCCAGGGCAGCCGCACTTGCCCCTGTGCACCCGCGTCCGAGAAATTTACCACGATCAGATGATACTCTCCGGCGCTCCGCCAGCACCAGGCAATGAGATTCTGATAACTTGCATTATCCGGCCAGCCGGTTCGTTCACAGAGCTGCCAGTGACCATTCCGCAGCCCCTCCTGGGAAGCCAATTTAAGAAGGGTTTGGTAAAAACCAGAAAGGTCAGGATCGGCCGGCTCGACAGGACGGCGGCAGAGGAAGACAGGAAGTTTGACTTTTCTTCCTTCGAACTGCCCTTCATGAAAGAGTTTAGCCCCCGGAATAGTTGCAATGGTCACAGCAGCGGCGCTCTCCTTTAGGGGAGAAAAGGCCGAAAGGGCGCGAGGCTCATCGTGGTTTTCGATGAAACGGACCAGTTTTTCCTGGTAGACGAGGTCGGCGCATAGATGGAGCCGCACGTTCTCCGAGCAATCGTGTTCCAAACGGTCGTACAGGCGCTTATCGTAACAGTAGTCGAACCCCTGCTGCTGGAGCTCCCACTCAAGGTCCCAATAAGCCTCTGCCATGAAGAGGAAATCCGGATGCGCTTTCTTAATGGCGTAAATCACATCAGCCCAGTACTCGGTCTCCGGCCGTTGACCCGCTCGGTCACCCCAGGTGCGTTCGAAAATCTGGTTCAGCAGAAGCATCGCCATGTCGCAGCGCACACCATCCCTCTGACCGGCAATACCCGAAAGGGTCTCGATCACCGCCTGCCGGAGCCCAGGCTGAAAAACATTCAGTTGCAGCACATCCGGCCATGCCGGGAAAAAAGGGTCGCGGCCGCAGGCGAACACCTTTCCTCTCACCGAAACGAACGACGCCGGATCGCTTCCCGCATCGTCAGCGTTCCCCTGAACGAGGTACTCCGGATGGTCGATAACCCAGGGGTGGTCGGGCGCCACGTGATTCGGGACGAAATCGAGGATGAGTTTGAGCCCCCGGCTGGCGAGTTCTCTCCGGGCAACCGCCAGGCCTTGGCGGCCTCCCAGGTGTTCGTCGACCACATAGTGTCGCACACAATAAGGGGACCCCACGTTGTCTTCCGGCCGAAAATCGGGAAGGGCCCGCAGGAAATCCTCCAGAAGACCCTTGTTCTGATTTGCAATGGCGGTGCCCGCGGGACTCCGTTCCCAAACTCCCATGAACCACACGGCATCAGCACCGAGGGAGGATAAGTAATCCCATTCCTCAGAAGGCACTGAAGCCAGCGTGATGGGACTATCATATTTCCGGCTCAGCTCGTTAACCCATACCCATGTGTTGATCTCGTAGATAACCGGATGGTAACGCACCTGCCTTTCTGCGGGTTTCGCCGTTCACGCCAGCTTTTACTGAATCCAGCCTTCCTCTTTAAAACGGATCTTGAGCTGGTCGGCAATTTCCTTGGCAATCTGCTTGGCGCGGCCCTGAAGCTTGGAACTCCCGGAGTACTCACCGTAGCCCTGCACACCGGCCTGAACGGCGAGCCCTAAAGGGTTGTGGGTGACCAAAAGGGTGGCAACCCCGAGGGCACCGCCGGGCATCTTTCCACCCCCGGCATCGATCGACCCTTGTCCGAGTTTACGGGGGCCGCTGGCCGTCATCTGGTAGCCTTCGACCAGGGTCTTAAGCTCGGAGGACCCGGAGTCAAACCCGAGGGTCACCCGTTTCATTAGACTTCCCTGTTCAGACGAAGCGGCGTCATGTTTTTGGTGCTTGCACAACTCATCCGGAACGATAAAGCCGCTATTAGTGTTTTTTTCAGAACCCAACCCGATCAGGGGATAAAACCCGCATCCATCACCGGCTGGGCTGGCATACCCTGCGCGGCCTGATCCACCCACCCGCCACCCATGGCCTTGTAAATGTTGATCAGCGAACGGAAGAGCACGTTCTGGCTGGTGGTGTGGGCCAGTTCAACGTTGAACAGGCTGCGCTCGGCGTCGAGCACTTCGAGGAAGCTGGTATAGCCTTCGTCGTAGCGCATGCGCGCCAGCCGGGCATAGTTGCGCAAGGCTTTGAGCTGCCGGCTCAGGGCATCTATACGCTGTCCGGATTTGCCGCGGTCGAGGAGCGCATCGTCGACTTCGCGGAAGGCGTTTTGGATGGTCTGCTGGTAGCCGTAGAGGGCCTGCTGCTGCACAGCCTCGGCGGCCTTCACTTCGCCGCCGATGCGGCCGGCGGTGAAAAGCGGCACGCTCACCGGAACGCCGTAGTTCCATGCCCTTGAAGAAGCCGTGAAAAGGCTCGAAAGGTCGGTGCTCACGGTTCCGAACGCCCCCGTCAGCGAGATCGTCGGAAAGTACAGCGACTTGGCGACTCCGATGCGGGCGTTGGCGGCGATGAGCAACTGCTCCGCGCGACGGATGTCCGGCCGCCGTTCGAGCAGCTCGGACGGCACCCCGGCCGGCACCGCCGGCAGGATCAGTGCATCGAGGGGCAAACCGCGCGGGATGGGCCCCGGGTTGTGCCCGAGCAGGACACTCAGGGCGTTTTCCGTCTGGCCGATCGCGCGCTCGATGTCCGGCAGACGCGCGAGCGCATCCTCGTACTCGGACTCCGCCTGGCTCAAGTCCACCTCGGAGATGATCCCGTTTTGGAAGCGCAGCTCGAACAACTCCAGGGTGCCCTTGCGGCTGTCCGCCGTGCGTTGGGTGATCTCCAGCTGCTTGTCCAGCGACCGAATGTCCACGTAAGCGGCCGCCACCGCGCTGACCAGCGTCAGCACCACGGTGCGCCGACCCTCCTCCGTGCCGATCAACTCGGCGCGGGTCGCCTCGGTCGCCCGGCGGAACTTGCCCCAGAAGTCGATCTCCCAGCCGGCGTTGAGGAACGCCTCGTATTGGTTGTAAGGGTTGTCCTTGCCGTCGAAGCGACTAAAGCCTTTTTCGCTCAGCCGCTGGCGAAACGCGTCGGCATTGCCGCCGGCGGAAGGGAACTGATCCCCGCGGGTTGAAAAATACCGGCCGAAGAACTCCTCGATGCGGGCCGTGGCAATCAGCAGGTCCTTGTTCTGCTCCAAGGCGGTGCCGACCAGCCCGTTCAACACGGGGTCGTTGAATTGCTGCCACCAGGCCGTGTTAGCGAGATCCCGGACTTCTCTCTCCTCGATCCGCCAGGCGGCGGGGGTGTCGATGACCGGACGTTTGTAGTCCGGGCCGACCGTCATGCAGCCGGTCAAAATGAGCAAGACGCCGCAGCACAGGATCCGTTTAAGCATGCTCCCCTCCCTTATGGCTCATCTGGTCTGGATCCGGGGCCGGAGTGTGGGCCTTGGCCGAATCCCCCCGATGGCTGAGCTTTTCAACGACGTAGAAGCACATCGGTATCAGGAAAATGGCAATGAAGCTCGCCGTGAGCATGCCGCCGATCACACCGGTCCCCATCACCTGGCGCGCGATGGCGCCTGCCCCGGAGGCGATGGCGAGCGGCACACAGCCCAGGATGAAGGCAAGGCTTGTCATCAGGATCGGCCGCAGACGCAGCCGCGCACCCTCGAGCGCCGCGTCCGCGATGGATTTGCCCTTTTCTAACTCAACCTTGGCGAACTCGACGATGAGAATCGCATTCTTGGCCGCCAGCCCGATCAGCATGATCAGCCCGATCTGGGCGTAGAGGTTAAACTCCATGTGGCGCAGGAAAATCCCCGCGAAGGCGCCAAAAATAGCGATGGGGGTGCCCAGGAGCACGCTGAAGGGCAGCGACCAGCTTTCGTACTGGGCCGCCAGGATCAGGAAGACGAAGACCAGGGAGAGTCCGAAGATCACCGAGACCGGCACCCCCTCCAGGGCTTTCTTTTCCTGAAAGCTCATGCCGAGATAGTCGTAGCCCATCTCCCGCGGCATGCTGGCGGCGAACACCTGCTCCAGCGCCTGCATGGCCTGGGCTGAGCTAAAGCCCGGGGCGGCGACGACGTTGATCTGGGCCGCGCGGTAGAGGTTGTAGCGCATGGTAAATTCCGGCCCGGAGCGCTTCTCGATCGAGGTCACGGCGGAAAGCGGCACCGTGTCGCCGGCGGCGTTGCGCACGTAAAACTGACCCAGTTGTTCGGCCTGCGTGCGGTAATCTCCTTCGGCCTGCACATACACCTGCCACTGGCGGCCGAAGCGGTTGAAGTAGTTGATGAAGTAGCCGCCCATGAAGGCCTGCAGGGTGCGGTAGACCTGCCCCAAATCCACTCCCTGTTTGAGGACCTTGTCGCGGTCGACGTCCACGAAGATCTGTGGCACGGTAGGCAGAAAGGTCGTGGTCACCCGCGCGACCTCCGGCCGCTTCTTGGCCTCTTCCATGAATTTCTGCGTGTTGGCCCACAGGAAGGCGATGTCCTTGCCGGAGCGGTCCTCCAGGATGAAGGTCACGCCTCCGGAGGTGCCGATGCCCGGGATGGCCGGCGGCGAGAAGGCGAAGGCGACCCCCTGGGGGATACGGCCCATGCGCCGGTTGAGACTCGCCATGATGGCCTCGTATTTTTCCTCCGGGCTCTTGCGCTCGTGCCAGGGTTTGAGCGTGATGAAAAAGAACCCGCTGTAGGTGTTCGTCACCCCGGAGAGCATGCTGTAACCCACCACGGTGGTGCAGTACTGCACACCCGGGGTCTCCATGATGATCTTCTCAAGCTCCCGAGTGGCGTCATCCGTGCGCTGCAGAGAGGCGGCGTTCGGCAGCTGGACACCGGCGTAGAGATAGCCCTGGTCCTCCTCCGGCAGGAACCCGCCGGGCACCAGTCGGCCGATCATCCCGGTCGCCATCGTCATCAGAACGAGCAGGAGCAGGCTGATCACGAACTTGCGGATGAACCAGCCACAGAGGGTCACGTAACCGTTGGTGGCCTTGCCGAACATGGTGTTGAACCCGCGGTAGAACGCCCCCAGCGGGCCACGGGTTTTTTTCTTGGGCTTCAGGATCAGGGAGGAGAGCGCGGGGCTGAGCGTCAGCGCGTTGAAGGCCGAGATGATGACCGAGATGGCGATGGTCACCGCGAACTGCTGGTAGAGCTTGCCCGTGATGCCCGGGATGAAAACGGTCGGCAGGAACACCGCCGAGAGCACGAGCGCGATGGCGACGACCGGCCCGGAGACCTCCTGCATGGCCTTGAGCGTCGCCTCCTTGGGCGAAAGCCCGTGCTCGATGTGGTGCTCGACTGCCTCGACGACCACGATGGCGTCGTCCACCACGAGGCCGATGGCGAGCACCAGCCCCATCAGCGCAATCGTGTTGATGGAGAACCCCAGCAGCGGGAACATGGCGAAGGTACCGATCAGCGAAACCGGCACCGCCAGGGCGGGGATCAGGGTCGCGCGCCAACCCTGCAGGAAGATGAACACCACGATGACGACCAGGATCAGCGCCTCGTAAAGGGTCGTGACGATCTCCTTGATGCCCTCACGCACGGACTGGGTCGTGTCGAGCGGGATGCTGTATTCCAAGTCGGAGGGAAAATTTTTCTTGACCTCCTCCATGAGCTTCGTGACGCCGTCCACGGCGGCGATCGCGTTTGACCCCGGCAGCTGATACAGGCAGAGAACAGCGGACGGCTTGCCGTTCAACCGGCCGGCCATGGCGTAGGTCTGGGAGCCGAGCTCGATGCGCGCGACGTCTTTCAGGCGCACCATCGAGCCGTCCGGGTTGGCGCGCAGGACGATCTGCGCGAATTCTTCGGGCGTCTCCAGGCGCCCTTGGGCCCGGATGGCGTAGGTGTAATCGATACCGGCCGGCGCGGGCTCCGCCCCGACCTGCCCGGCCGGGTTGACCGTGTTCTGCTTTTTGATGGCGTCCACGATCTCCGGCACGGTGATGTTCAGCTTGGCGAGCTGGTCCGGTTTCACCCATAGGCGCATGGCGTACTGCCCGGCGCCAAACACCGTGACACTGGCGATCCCGGGCACGCGCGTGAGCTGGTCGTTCAGGTTGATGTAGGCGTAGTTGGCTAGGAAGGTGGCGTCGTAGCTTCCGCCCGGCGAGGAGAGCGCCACCAGCATGAGCGGCGAGGACGTTGACTTCTTGACCGTGACCCCGTAGTCGCGCACCTCGGAGGGCAGCTTCGAGTCCGCCTGCGATTTGCGGATCTGGGTCAGCACCTGGGCGATGTTGGGGTCGGTCTTGACGTCGAAGTTCACGTACAGCTTCAGCTCGCCGTTGTTGGCGTTGAGCGAGTACATGTAGTTCATGTTGTCCACCCCGCTCATCTCCTGCTCGATCGGGGTGGCGACCGACTGCTCAACGGTCTGGGCGTCGGCGCCGACGTAGGTGGTGTTAATGTAGATCTCCGGCGGGACGATGTCCGGGTACTGGGCGATGGGCAGCCCCAGGATCGCCACGATCCCCACGATAACGAAGATGATGGAAATCACGATCGCCACGATCGGACGGTTGACGAAGAACTTTGCCATAAATCAACCTCTCAGCGGATAAAGTGAGTCGGGCTTGATTCCTGTAGCGCAAATGGGTGTTTATTTATTGTGGGAGTGGCTTCCAGCCACGATTGAATCGCGGCAAGATGCCGCCCCCACAAATAAAAATTGAACCTGTTCGAGGGCGCATCCCAGCGCCCCGTCTATGCCTTCGGCGTGTAAGGCTTGGGTGTCACCTTGGCCCCGTTGCCCGCTTTCTGGGTCCCCTCGGCCACCACCCGCTCGCCCGCCTTCAGCCCTTCCCGGATGACCCACAGGTTCCCGATGCGCTCGCCGACCGTGACCCCGCGGATGTGCACCGTGTTCTCAGCATCCACCACCGCCACCTGGTAGCTGCCCTGAAGCTCGCCGACCGCGCGCTGCGGCACCAGGATCGCGCCTTTCTCCGTCTTCATCAGCGCGCGCACCTTGGCGAACTGCCCCGGCCGCAGGAGGTTCTCGGGGTTGGGAAACAGGATGGCCACCCGGATGGTGCCGGTCTGGGACTCCACCTGGCGGTCGGCAAAGGAAAACGTCCCTTTCTTAGGCCAGGTGCTGCCATCGGCCAGGATCAGGTCAAAGGCCATCTTCTCGGCATCTGCCTTTGCATCCTGCTTGGGATTATCGACCGCCTGCAGATATTCGCGCTCGCTGAGGGGCACGTAGGCCTTGATGGGGTTAACGGTGGACACCGTTGTCAGCTCGCGGGCCTGGGGCGTGCCGACCAGATCGCCCATCTGGACTTTGGCCGCGCCGGCGATGCCGTCGATGGGGGATGCGATCCGCGTGAAACCGAGGTCGAGCTCGGCCTTGCGCACCTGCGCCTGGGACGCCAGCACCTGGGCTTCAGCGCCCTGCACGGAACCGATGGCGTTATCCTTGTCTCTCTGACTGACGGCGTTGGCCGCTGCCAGAGGCAGGATCCGCTTCAGGTTGGCCTGGGAGGTCTGCAGCACCGCCTGCTGCTTGGCCATGCCGGCCCTGGCCTCGTCCACTGCTGCCTGGAACGGCCGCGGGTCGATTTCGAACAAAAGGGCGCCCTTTTTGACGAAATCGCCTTCCTTGTAGTTCTGCTTGACCAGGTAGCCCTGGACCTGGGCCAAAATCGTGGCGTTCACCATCCCATCCAGGGAGGCCACCCACTCGCTGTATACCGGAACGTCTTTCTGGATGACCTCCGCCACTTCCACCTCCAGCGGTGGAGGCGGTGCGGCGGCCTTCTTCTCCTCCGTGCATCCCGCCAAACCGAATGCGGAAACCAGAACCATCAGGATAAAAACGGATTTGCGTTTCACGTTGCCCCCTTTGCGATCAGACTTTCTAATTGAGATGGAATATATGTGTTTTTCATATGGCAATAACCGATGATTATCAATCCGCTTCATCGTGACCGGAGCCTAATATTCCATATTTCCCGCCATGCGCCTTACTCGTGTCGATCATGTCAGTCGGCCTCCTGGCGGGAATAAGCGCGTTGCACAACGGCGATGACGATCGCGGTCGACCAGCCGAACATGATGATGCCGTTGACGGCTTCGATCGCAGAGAGCAGGCGCCGGCTGCCGTCCAGAACCACATCGCCGTACCCCAACGTGGTGAACGTGACCGCCGAGAAGTAGATCGCCTTTTCGATCCCTTCGACAATACCCAATACCAGATAAGCCGCACCCCAGAGCAACACCTCCACGATCGCGACGAGGTACATGATCAGTACCACCCGCCCCACTTCGAACACTCGGCCCAGATGCAATCGCGGCCCCGCAACGGTTGCATGGGTGCGGAGGGGCCGTAATGCCAGGGACATTCCGCCTGCATGAACGGTGGTCGTCAGAAGAATCAGTATTGCGCCGATGGCGATATTCGACAGCATTTCGCCTCATCTGATACAGTTAATTCCGGCCCTCACCCATTCAATCATTCTGCTTTTGCCCTTCCCTTGCCCCCAGCGAGGCCGCGAGCGGGTTCGCGCTGAATCCGTGCGCGAGGATGCTCAGGATCACCGTGCAGGCAGCCGTCAAAGCCAGCTCCTGCCCGCCTGGGAGGTGATGCTCCAGGACGATGACGGCGAAGACGACGGTGGCAAGACCGCGCGGGCCGAACCACCCGAGAAAGAGTTTGCTGCCCGGTTTCAGGCTCGAACCGGCAAGCGACAGGTAGACCGGCAGCATGCGCACGACGGTCAGGCTGAGTAAGGAATAGATCAGGACCGGCCAGCTGAATTTCCCGATGACCTGCCCGACGACGGCCGCCCCGAAGGACATCCAGGTGGCAATGGACAGCGTGTCGCCGGCGCCCTCGGCCGCGCGGAGCAGGTTATGCTTGTGCTCTTTCGCCAACGCCCCGAAGAAAAGGCCGCCGGTGAAGGAAGCGATGAAACCGCTGCCGCCCAGGTCCTGGGCCGCGGCGAAACACACAAACGCCAGGGCGACCACCGGAAGCTGCTGCCAGGTTTCGGTGATCCATTGGCGCTGCGCACACCGTTTCAGAACCCAGGAGCCGGCCAACGCCAGGCCGAGACCGACGGCAGCACCGATGCCGATTTGCTGCGCGACCAGAACCAGGGCCAGCTGAAAGCCGCCTCCTCCCATGGTCGCGTCGGATGCGAGGGTGAGAAACACGAGCAGAATGGGAACGCAGATTCCATCGTTTAAGCCGCTTTCCACGTTCAAGCTCTCCCGCAACGTCGCGGGAACGCTCGGATGGGTCACGACGGCCTTTCCCAGGGCGGCATCGGTCGGCGCGAGCATGGTCGCAAGAACGGCGAGTTCGAACAGGGCCATGCCGGGAAATACCAGAAAACCGAAGCCGAAGCCGAGCAAAATGGTCAACGGAAGGCCGATCAGCAGCAGTCTCTCCGGAATCTTCAGGCTGATCTTGAGAACGCTCAGATTCGCATTGGCCGCATCCGTGAACAGGACCAGGGCCAGTGTCAATTCGGCCAGCGTCCGGAGCAACTCGCCGTCGACGTGGGGTGTGAAAATTCCCAGCCCGAGCGGCCCGCTGGCGAAGCCTATGCCCATGGCAACGATCGCCCCGCTGATGGGCGTTTTCTCCAGGCGCCCGGCGACGGCACTGTAGAGGAAGGCAAACGCTGCCAGGATCGCCAAGTTTTGGTACATGATCAGAAGGTCTCCTCCGTCAAAGACATCGTCACATGCATGGCGTCTCCCCCATGCTCTGTTTTCATGGGAAGCCCGCTCCGTGAAAAAACGGTGAGCATGCCGGTGTTTTCCGGAAGGACCTCCGCCACGAAGCGGGACAGGCCTTTTTCGCGGGCGATGGAGGCCAGGTGTTGCAGCAGAATTCGAGCCATTCCTTGACGGTGGTAGTCTTCCTCGATCGCAAATGCCACCTCCGCGCTGCGCAATTTGTCGATCTCATCGATGACCACGTAGCGTCCTGCTCCGATGATGGTCTCATGCGCTCCCTCTCCGGTCGTAACCACTAAAGCGACCGCATTTTCGAAATCAAGTTCGGTAGCCGATCTGAGCTCTGCTTCGGTCAGCATTTTTTTGTGATAGAAGAAACGGGTGTAAATCGATTCAGGATCGAGGTTCTTGAAGGCTTCGACCAATCGCTTCTTGTCATCCGGCCGGATGGACCTGATTCTAACCTTTATACCGTTCTTCAACGTCGCGACTTGATCGTAGTTCGCTGCGTCTATCATGCGGGTTGCCTCCGCCGCTCAACGAGTGGACTCGTATGCGCCTCTGGGGTTGTAGCCCCGGGCCTTCAGCTCCATCAGGTTGTACACCGTAAGACCGAAGAGAAAAAAGTCTTCCGCGCACCCTTGCATCTGATTGTTGTGGGAGCGGCATCTTGCCGCGATCGATTCACCCGCACGCTTGATCGTCTATCGGCTGGAAGCCGCTCCCATATACGTAAAGCGATGTCCGGCACAGCGCTCGTCGCCGGACGAATCCCGTTCAAGTCTATTTCCAGCGGAACGCCACCCCGCCCATCCCCAGCAGCGCCTCCTGGTTGTAGAAGTCGATGTTGGCGTCGGTGAGGGAGTAGGCTCCGGTCACAAAGAACTGCATCGGCTCGCTGCCGAAAAGCTTCCAGCCCCAGGGGTTCTTGTAATAGACCGTGGCGGAGGCGCCGTAGCGGTCGTCCTCGCGGGTCTTGCCGTAAATCGGGTTGCTCTTGTCGTACTCTGCCGCCCCGACCGAGCCGTTTAGCACCAGCGTGACCGGGTCCCCGAAATAGGTGTAGTTCAGCTTCAGATCGAACCCGGTGTTGGCCATGGCCTCGCCGTCCAGGTCATCGTAGCTCAGCGCGATCTCGGGTGTCAGCCGGTGTCTTTCGGCAAGTGTGAACGGGTAGGCGGCCGAGACCTTGTGGACAACCCCGTTACGGTCCAAGCGATCCTGATTGGAATCGCTCAGCCCGAGGAACTCACCGCTTTTCTCGCTGCCGATGTCGATTTTTCGTATGGAGTACTCCAGTTCCAGGTTGGAGCCGAACATCCTGTCCCAGGTGAACTGAGCCCCCATGTTCTTGCGGTCCGTGTCGTCCCGGTTCTGGCCCGTCACGTAGGGGTCCTTCCAGACCCGGGTCGCACCGCTGAACAGCAGGCCGGCCTGCATGACGCCGAGCGTGCGGACGTCCTGCTTTATGGCCAACTGCTGCGCCGTGTCGAAGGAGAGCAGGTCCCCCACCTCGGTGCCCAGAAACACCTGGGTGCGGCCGCCCTGAAAGGTGTAGGCGAGCTTGAAGGGCAGGCTGAAGAGCATGGTCGACTGCGAGTCGGGCTCGTCGTTGAGGTTATTGATCTTCTGATCCGACAGGTCGAAGCTCAGCACCTTGGCCACCATGTTGCTCTTGATGCTGAGGGCACCAAGCCCCGGCTGGACGTACCCGCTGAACCCGGCCTGCTGGGGGATCGGGTCAAGCGCCAACGCCGGCGAGCCGGCGATGACCAAGGCCAAGCATAAAGTTAATGCGCAAAAACCGCCTTTCAGTCTCATGGATGTCTCCTCTTAATTTTTAAGAATAGCTTATTTCAACCCGACCTCTTTGATGGCGCCCTTGCATCTCTTGCTCACCTTGGCCTCGTTTTTCTCAAGGCACTGCAATATGCGCCCCTCGCCCGCCTTCACCCCGGCGCAGTTGGCGACGATGTCCGCCTCGCACTCTTTTGCCACGTACGTCAGGGCAGCCACCGCCCGCTCGAGCCTCGCGGCCGCATCGTAAAGCGCGTACTCGCATTTTCCGGAGAGCTTGTCCCCATACGCATAGAGACAAGCCAGAACCCGCCCCTCTCCCGGCGTGACAGTCTTACAGTAGGTTTCGAGCTCCGTCTTGCAGCCATTCGCAACGGTTTCGATGAGGGACTCCTGCGCGGAAAGGTTGCCGGCTGCTCCAACTGACACGATCAAAATTAAAATTACAAAAAAAACACGCTTCATGATTGCCTCCTTCTTGTTATAGGGTATAGGGCATATTGCTTTGAACACCTCGCGCTTTGGATCGCGCATGCGGTAGCGCGGACTAATCATTGTATTTTTTCATCAAGCTTTTCCTGGACTCCTTGTATTCCTTTTCGCTCAGGAGTCCCTTTTTGTAGGCATCGTCCAAATCCTGCAACTCCTTGCCCAACGTCGTAGTAACTGTCGTCTGTTTGACGTCGGCCCCACCGCCGCCGCACCCCAGCACGGCACCGGAACATGCAAGCAGGAGCACAACCGCCAGAACTCTCATCAGGTTCATCTCTTTTAATCCTCCCAATTAGGTTTTATGCTTCAGACTATCGCCAAAACACCATTTATCAAATCTTCATCTACTTTTCGAGCCTGGTGATTTTCGTACCCTGCAAGCCGAGCCCCGCCATCAATCCCTTCTGATCAAAGAAGACCGCATAGATATCGGATTGGAGGGTGGTGCTCGTCATGGACGCGGCCGCACCGACGTCCACGACGACGATGCTCGGGCCGACGCCGATTTCCCAGCCATCACTTTTATCTATCCACTTAAGGGCGGAGTCGTTCATGAAGAAGAGCGCGTAGCCGAATTTTTGAAGGCCGGCCTGCAGTCCATAAGAGGCCGCAATCGTGTTATAGTACGCAACCGTCTTTCCATCTTTGATCAGAGCGCCCTCGCCATATTGCCCGCCCACTATGAAGCCTCCCTTGACAATGCCCGGAAAGACGAGGATGCCCACGGCCTTTTCACCCATCGTTTTGGCTGATGGGGATTTTGCATATAGATCCGCCAGGGCTTTCCGTGCATCCCGGTCGATTTCCGCGGCGGACGCTGCCGTAGCGGAATTAGGGCTGGCAAGTGCAATCGCAGTGAATGCAAGCACCGTGAAAATGGTCGTCAAACGAAAAAATTTCATCATCGGGTCCTCCCTTTCCAGCAGCTACTTGTCCGCTTTTAAAAGCGGGATTTTGGCGGCGAGTTCATAAAACAATGCGGCCTGGATCTTGTTCTCGATTTGATAGTAGCGCGCCACCTTTACCTCGGGCAACGCTTTGCGGAACTTCGGGAGGTAGGCCTGACGAAGTTTCGGCCCCAGGGCTTCTATGGTCATATACTCGTCCAGCAACTTCTTCGCCGTATTGTTGTTCATAGTCGCATAGGCATCCGCATAGGTCTTGATCAATTTCAGGGTCCGGGTGCGAAGCAGAAACAGTTCATCCTGATACTGTTGATAGACCGGCCAGAAGGCTTTCGCTTCAGCGTCGGTGAGCTGCATGTTCTCTGCGACGAGGAGCTTCTTGTCGGCGTGGATCTTCTCAATGACGATCTGCATGTTGTCCGACGGTTTCTCTTGGGAGAACGCGGGCATGGCTCCCAGCGACATGATTATACCCAATACCGCTATCATGAGTGGTTTCTTTGCTTTCATTGGTCTTTCTCCTTATTAGAATCTCATAAATTCATACATTGCCACAGGGCCATCATAATTGCTGAAGGGGTAGAGAGGAAAAATGGGTACCTGCGGTTCGGCCACCAAGTTTTTTTTCATTTCCGCGTTGGCCTGTTTGGCGATGGGCAAGTAGTAGAAAGCTATCTTCATTTTGCCGGAGGTTTCATGGTGCTTGAACTTGATTTGCGACTGTTTGAGTCTCCAGATAATGGTGGTCAGGTTGCCCTGGGTCTCCCGGCTGGTCTTGCTGGGAATGCCGTACTTGTGCTGAATGTAGCTCTTGATCTGGCTGAAGATATCGATGCCGTCAATATCGGCATAGACGGCAAAAAATTTGTCCTCGTAAAATCCGTAAACCACATGATCCGAGGCCTCATTGCCGAAGAAGGTGTACTTGCGCTGGGGGTTCACGTAGTAGGCAAACTTTTCGCTGCCCCCCACCTTGGTAAAACCTTTCAGCTCCTTTGCCGGTGTCGCCCATTTCATGTCCATAAAACCGGATTCGAGTTCGGCGGCCTGCACCGGCATAAAAAACATTCCCAGAAATGCCGCAACCATGATTGTCTTCACCACAAATTTCATGAAAGCACTCCTTTTCGATACCCCTTCTTATGCTTATGACACGCCGGGGCGAAAGCGCTGAGCGCAACCCGTAGAAGTTTTTGCGCCGGCTGGGGGCGCCACGTCCCAGGGATCCCCGCAGTCTCGATGTGGTCAGGGGCCTTTTGGATGCACATGATAGAACAGACGGATGGTCTTTGGGTCAATGATCGAGGCCCAAAGTTGATCATCAAAATTGTAAATCACATACCCGAAGACTTCCTCATTTTCGCCGAGCAATTGCATCACAGGAGAAGAATCGATTAAAAAACTCGCACAGCCGGAAGCCATCCCGTCGCTTGTGACTTCACGCCAGTCATCAACCCTCTGAATGGTCTTGTCGCCTTTCAGTTGAAAGAGCATGGCGTTGCTTCCCAAACAGTAGGTGTGGTAGTTTTTCCAGTTGGCTCGCAGCTCCTTCTCTTTTGGCAGATCGACTTTTCTAATTTTTGCCTGAGGACCAGTGCAACCCGCAATAATGAACGCCGACGCCAATACCGTTAAGAGCCGAAATAGCAGAAACATGCGCGGTCTCATGATTTGGAGCCCTCCTAATGTCCCGGGGATAGTAAGCGGTTAGAAGTGGTTTCACAATGCCGCTGTTCCGGCAATATCGCCGACGGCGCATTATTCAGTCTCTTCCGCCGTTATCGTTGCCGTCTCCATCCATCCACGGCGTACCCGTCGTGATGAAGACTATTTTGGTGGCCGGGTCGATGCTTATCCCAGCGCTCATGCTCGAATACCAGACACCGATCCGTTCTCCATTTGAATCCAGGATATACGCGCCGTATGCTCTGGAACCCGAAACCGGGAAACGCTCGACCAATCCGACCACCTTCTGAAAAACCTCTGAGCCTGGTTCCACTTCGGTCCACGAGATGTCCTCGATGCGGTACTCGCGATTCAAGCCGAGCACGGCATACGGGGTGTTCTCCAGATACAAATACCAGTATCGGTAGTCCGAAGAAACGTGCAACGTTTCAAAAGCCTGGCCGACGTCTTGGCTGTTCCGAAGCCATCCGAAATTGGCGATCGAACAAGCGGAAATCATAATTGCCAAGGCGGTCGCAATCGCCAAATGAACCCTTGCAATGTTTTTTATCATGTAGATGATCCTTATCGACAGCTTTCGTTTTGGTGATAGTGCCGATATGCGCACTGAACGCGGTGAATCAGTCCCCCCCCTTCAGGTCCTCAAGATCAATATCCGCGCCGGCGAGGACGGTTACACGCCCCCAATTGACCGGTTCCCCTTTATAATAGTAGGTGCTCCGGTTGCTTTGGTCCTGAGCCCAGTCGGAGCGCTCGTTGATCTTTTGCTGCCGCGGCTGATCGATCAAGCGCCGATAAGCATTCTCATCGCCTGCATACAAACACTGGCAGCCCTGAGCGTCCGTATAGACATAGACCTGGCGCCCCTTATGTTCGACCTGGGCCAGCTGGAGCTGGGGCAGTTTTTCGATGCGCTCCAGTTTGGCCGGCGTGTCCGCCATCTTTAAATCGAACCCGGCGGCGGCCAGCGCGTTCATTTGCTGAAAAGTTGGGTCCTTGGGGGGACCGGCACAACCGGCCACGGTGAGCGCCGTGGCGAGCGCAATGGTGTGAAGCATTCGCTTGCGAGTGGTCTCCACGAGCAATCCTCCTGTTCCTGCAGGCGTCGGATGGTGCCTGCTGCTGCCATGTAAACCGTTTTGCTGGTTTATAGCATTGATGCTATGAGTTGAACATGTTTGTCTTGTCTGAACGATCCGGTTTGGCTCTAACTTTTTCAATGGTGTCAATACCCGTGGATTGCGAAATCACGTCGAACCGGATCTCGGGAGATTCGGTCCCCATTTCAATCACCAGGAGCACGGTGCGGAATTTATCGGAGCGCAGATGACGCTCAAGGTCTTTTTCGCTCGCCCAGATCTCTTCGAGCATGAGTGCGCGCTGTTCCTCGACATCCCCATAAAGCCGGCAGCTGATGCAGCCCGCCTCGAGTTTTGTCTGCTCGATCAACGAACGGAGAATAATCAGCGCCTCTTTTCGCTTTTGGGCGGGAATGATTATCCGGATGCTCGCATCGATGCGACTTTTGGCCTGCTGTTGGTTTCCCGCGGTGGGTGCAACCTGTGTTGGCTCCATCAATGGACTCACCTCCGACGGGTTTTAGTGCACCATGCGATGCAGTGTAAAATACCAGTGTGGTATTGCGAAAAGTATTCCCAAACTGAAGCAAACTGCACATTTTGATATAACTTACTGTAATTAATATATATTTAGTACAAGATAGGTTGCGATGTGGAGTGAGTGTACAGCAGGTCGATGTCGAAATATCGACAATGTGACTTTATTTCGACATTAAGCGTCAGGCCGTTTGATTCCCAGTTTCTTTATTTTTGATAGCAGGGTGGTGCGTTTCATCGCCAGGATTTCAGCGGCTCCGCCTTTGCCGGCGATGCGCCAGCCGGTTTTCACCAGAACGCCCAGGATATGCTTGCGCTCGGCTTCCTCCAGGCTGCCTCTTGTGGGGATGTCGCCGGGTGCCTGATCCGGTGGGTGTATGTTCAGGTTACCGCCGCTGCTTGTAATCATGGCATATTCCACGATGTTTCGCAGCTCTCTTGCGTTGCCCGGCCACGGGTAACGCTGCATGGCATCCATGGCATTGCGGGCGATATGGTCGACCCGTTTGCCCAGCTTTTTCTCATACTGCTTGACGAACGCCCAGACCAGGGGGGGTATATCCTCTGGGCGCTCACACAGAGGCGGAATCGAGACGGGAAACACATTTAGCCGGTAGTACAGATCTCTGCGAAACCTTCCCGCGGCAACCTCTTGCGCCAGGTCCCGGTTGGTGGCGGCAATGATGCGAACGTTTACCTGCAGGGATTTGGTGGACCCCAAGCGCTCGAACCGCCCTTCTTCCAGGACGCGCAGCAGCTTGACCTGCAGGTCGAGCGAAAGCTCGCCGATCTCGTCCAGGAAAAGCGTGGATCGATCGGCTATCTCGAAACGGCCGGCCATGCGGGTCATGGCGCCGGTGTAGGCGCCCTTCTCCCGGCCGAAGAGTTCGGTTTCGATCAGCGTGGGCGGCAGGGCCGCGCAATTGATCGTTATGAGCGGCCGCTCCTTGCGGCTGCTCAGGTTGTGGATGGTGCGGGCCAGAAGCTCCTTTCCCGTGCCGGTTTCCCCCTGGAGGAGGACCGTCGCCTCCGTGCCGGCCACCTGCTCGACTTGGGCGAGAACCTTCTTCATGGCGGCGCTGCGGCCGACAAGCTCCTCGTGCCGGTGCTGGAGCATGATTTCATCCCGCAGGTAGATGTTCTCCTGCTCCAATTGAAGCTTCAGCCGCTCGATCTCCTCGATCTGTTCCCGGAGCCTGCCCTCCATCTCCTTGCGCGCGGTGATGTCGATGGACACCCCCATCAGGCGCTCCGGCAGCTCCTTTGTCTTCGAGGTAGAACGCCCGAAAGCGCTTATCCATCGCACATTTCCGTCGGGCATCACGATCCGGTAATCGCTTCTGAAGTGCTCTCCGGATTGGATTGCCTGCTGCACAGCCTGATTGACCCGCTCACGATCCTCGGGATGCATCACTTCATAAAAATTTCCAACGTTCAGCCCTGCATCCGGGGTAAAATGAAACAGCTCTCGAGTCTTGGGTGTGACCCAAACGTGGCCGGTATCAATATCCATGATCCAAAGGCCGGCTCCTGCGGCAGTCGTCGCCATATTCAGCCGCGTTTCGCTTTCGCGCAGCTCATGGTCCGCTCGCTTCCGGGCAAGCGCATTGGTGAATATCTGCGAGACCAGTTGAAGCCGCTTCACGATCACTTCCGGCCAAGTGCGTTCCGCTCGAATGGTGTTGAAGGACAGGGCGCCGATGGGTAACCCATCCCCCACCGACAGCGGCAAGGTCAAAGTGGTCTTGACGCCGTAATAGCACCAAGTTTCCTCGTCGCGGGCTGCCTCCGCGGGCAGTTCCGCCATGGATGAAACAGCAATGATTCTGCCCGCCTCCAGTTGCTGCCGGCACCAGGGAAAATACTCTTGTGCATCCATCGGCTCAGGAAACGGAGGGCCCTCCAGGGCGCGGTAGATGTGGGTCATCGTAAGCAACCCCGGGGCATCGACCGACCACTGCCAGAGCGCAGACAGATCCAGCCCGAGGCATTCGCAAACGCGACGCTGAGCCTCTTCAATAGCACTGTCTATCTGGTGGGAAGGCAAGTTGACAAAGCGCGCTGAGGTATCGGCGAGCAGTGTTTCGAATTGCAGGCGCTCTTCCAAGGACTTCTCGGCATGCTTGCGGGCAAGCGCGTTCGCGAATATCTGTGCGACCAGTTGAAACTGTTGCACGACCCTCTTCGGCCAGGCTCTCTCTTCACGTGTGACAATGAAGGTCAACACACCAAATACTGCGCCTTTTCCAACTGATAACGGAACATAAACGCCGGACTTGGTGCCGTAACGGACGAAACCCTCCCGGTCACGGCCCGCTTCCGCCGGAAGCTCGGTCATTTTCGAAATGGCAAGAGTCTCCCCACTCAGGATCTTTTGCACTGTCCAAGGAAAAAAATCCCTTGCGTTCAGCCTGTCAGGAGGTGGAGGGCTTCCCGGCGGTTGGTGGACATGCGTAAGCAGCAGCATTCCAGGATCATCTTGAGCAGTCAGCAAAAGTGCAGACCGGTCAAGATCAAGAAACTCGCAGATGCGTTTCTGGGCCGCAACGATTTCGTTGCCGATCTGGTCGGCGGAAAGATTGATGAAAAAAGTCGATATCTCGGCCAGCAGCCTTTCGAAAGGCGCCAGTGTGTCAAGTTCTTCATGCGATTTGATTCCTGATTGAGCCATATAGTCCTTCAATCTCAGTGATGCAAAGAGTAACCGCGGACACTCGGAGCATCCTCTTGACCTCAGCTGCGCAAGGATGCAGCACTTCGCATCCATAAGCATCTGCATATGGACAAGATACAGCACGGGCCACGCAATTTACCAAATATCACAAAACGAGCCGTTCGGGGAGCGTTTAGCGACAAGCCGGCGACCAGATCCATGGGCACGTTTTCTCCGATCCATCGCAACGCTCCTCCGGTCAAACGCTTCCACATTTCATCAGGTAATCTCAAGGATCATTTGACATGACCGACCGCTCACCGGATTTTATTGGACTCGACTTTAGATCCTGTTTGTTTTAAATTCTACCATAGTTATTTTTAGCCTTCACCGACTCCTTCGCGACCTCCGCCAGCACAAGATGAAAGGAGATGTTATGAACTTAAGCGGAATAAGAGATAAATGCGCGCATGCCCTGGTCCTGGTCCTCGTGCTCATGATGGCGGTCCCGCCCGGGACGTTCGGGCAGCCGGCGGGCCCGCCTGTCTTCAAACAGGAGGAACTGGACCAAATGCTGGCGCCGATCGCGCTCTATCCCGATTCGCTGTTGGCACAGATCTTCATGGCCTCGACCTATCCCCTCGAA
Organism: Desulfobacterales bacterium; assembly: GCA_035467535.1. Classification (GTDB taxonomy): domain Bacteria; phylum Desulfobacterota; class Desulfobacteria; order Desulfobacterales; family SpSt-501; genus SpSt-501. The sequence continues at coordinate 2,308 of DATITS010000043.1, read as the reverse complement.
GTGGTACAGGCCGACCGCTGGGCCAAGCAGAACACCACCCTCAAGGGGGATGGCCTGACGGCGGCGCTGGAGAAACAACCGTGGGACCCGAGCGTCAAGTCCCTCGCCAATTTCCCCCAAGTGCTCACCATGATGAGCGAAAAGCTCGACTGGACGCAGAAACTGGGAGACGCATTCCTCGCACAACAGAAGGACGTCATGGCCACTGTCCAAACGCTTCGGAAGAAGGCCGTGGAGGCGGGCAACCTCAAGACCACGAGTGAACAGCAGGTGATTGTCGAAAAGGAGACCATCATCATTCAGCCTGCCAGCCCCCAGGTCGTCTATGTGCCGACCTACAACCCGACGGTCGTCTACGGCGCATGGCCATACCCGGCGTATCCGCCCGCCCCCTACTATCCGCCGGGATATTCGGCCGGGACGGTTCTGCTCGCCTTCGGAGCCGGGGTGGCGGTTGGAGCCGCCTGGGGGTATGCGTGGGGCGGCTGCAACTGGCACGGCGGAGATGTGGATGTCGATATCAACCGAAACACCAATATCAACAACAACATCAACCGCGGCAACTATGCAAAGCAATACCAGGGCGGCCAGGGGAACTGGCAGCACAACCCCGAACATCGCAAAGGGGTTTCGTACCGGGACCAGGCTACGGGGCAGAAGTTCAACCGGGCATCAACGAATGATGCCGTTCAGTCCAGGGAAAATTTCCGGGGACGTGCCGAAACCGGCCGGCAGGATATTGACCGCGGAGGCGCTGACCAGTTCAGGGGCAGCCAGGGTTCCGGCCAGCGAAGCGGCCTCGAAGGCAGGGCGGGAACCAGGGAGGCCGGGGCGCGGGATCTGTCCGGCCAGGGGGGCAGCGCCTTGTCCGGCATGGACCGGGGCGGCAGCGCGACACGTGATGCCAGCAATCGCGGCAGTTCCAGCCGGCAGAGCATGTCATCCGGCAGCCGGGGCGGCGGCATGAGCGGTGCGGCGTCGAGAGGCGGCGGTGGCGGTGGCCGAGGCGGTGGGGGCAGGAGGTAGCCATGAAAACATACCGATCGTCACTACGGGAAAATTCAAGGGAGAAGACAACGATGCTTCCAGAAAAAAATATTAAAGCGCCCTCTGCGCGTTATGCATCTCGGCTGCTTGCAGCGGTTCTCGTCGTCATGATCTTTGTCTTTGTTGGATTTGACGCTGATGCAGCGGTCAAACAGAAGGGGTTCGCAACTCCTGAAGCGGCGGTAAAGGCCTTTGCGGCGGCCATGCAATCGAATGATGAGCCGGAGTTGCTGTCGATCTTCGGACCGACTGCTAAAGAGCTGATATCTTCGGGGGATCCTGTCAGGGACAAAAAGCAGCGGGAGCGGTTTATCAATGATTATGACCGGAAGAACAGCATCACGCAGGAAGGCGCCAAGAGGGTCCTGGTGATCGGGGAGAAGGACTGGCCCTTTCCGATTCCATTGGTGAAAAAGGCAGGCCGGTGGATTTTTGATACGAAGGCGGGGAAGGAGGAGGTCCTGAACCGCAGGATCGGGGAGAACGAGTTGAGCACGGTGCAGACCCTGCTTGCCGTAGTCGACGCACAGCGTGAATATGCGATGAAAGACCGTAACAACGACGGGCTCCGCGGGTACGCGGAAAAATTCCGGAGTGACCCCGGCAAGCAGAACGGCCTCTACTGGGAGACGGAGGAGGGTGCGCAGCCGAGTCCCCTGGGTGAACTCGTGGCCGATGCGCGGGCCGAGGGGTATGCCCGGACCGGAACGAAGCAGGGCCCCATGCCCTTTCACGGCTACTATTTCAGGATGCTGAAGCAGCAGGGGAAAAATGCCACCGGCGGGGCCTTTGATTACGTCGTGAAAAGCAAAATGATCGGCGGCTTTGCCGTGGTTGCGTATCCGGCAGTATACGGAAATTCCGGAGTCATGACATTCATGGTGAACCACGAAGGGGTGGTTTACGAGAAGGACCTCGGCAAAAACACCGCAAAGACTGCAAAGGCGATGAAAGCGTTCGATCCCGATAAGACGTGGAGGAAGGCCGAGTAAGGATCAGGTGCATGGTGTAGGGCGCCGCCACGGCGAGCTTGAGCATGTGCGGCCAAGATGCACCCGCTCCTCAACCGCTTATTAACGGTCTCATAATTGTCTTTACGTTGTCATTCCGGCATGCTTTTAGCCGGAATCCAGCAAGGCCGCCGGCCTTCGGCCGGTTTGAACGAGAATGAAACTTTAGCTTGTACTGACTGCCGAGTCCTTACTAAAGAGCAGACTGGAAACGGCAGCAGTTAAGGTCCCTTTTACACTGGAGCATATTG
>DATITS010000042.1:0-5004 GCA_035467535.1 Desulfobacterales bacterium | reverse complement strand
TAAAGCTGCAGATGGGTCTATCAAAAGCCTAAAGACTGGCGGCAATGGCGGCGGCCCCCAGCAGGCCGGTGCGGTCGTTCTTGATGATGTGAAGCGGGGTCATCTCCACAAGCGGGGAGAGGCGGCCCTTGCGCAAGTAGGCCTCAACGGTCCCGCCTTCCGCGAGCTTCGCCGCCACCTTCGGGGGGATTCCGCCACCCAGAAAAAGCCCGCCGGTGCTCAGGTAGGTGAGCACCACGTCGCCGGCCTGGGAGCCGAGCAGCCGGGTGAAGATGCCGAGGGTCTGGACGCAGATGGGATGTGTTCCTTCCAAGCCGTGTCCGCTGACGACCGCGGCCGGCGTGGGTGCGGCGGCGATTTCCGTGCGCAGGGCCTCGGGCTCATCGCAATAGGAGCGGTCCCGCAGGAAGGAATAGATGTTCATGATGCCCGGGCCGCTCAGCACGCGCTCGATGCTGACACGCTTGCGGAGTTTTTCCTGGAGGTATTTCAGCAGGTCGAACTCGAGTTCGTCCTTCGGGGCGAACTCCACATGCCCGCCCTCGGAGGGGAACGGATGATGGCGGCCGTCGGCGCCCAGAACCGCATACGCCTGCCCCAGGCCGGTCCCCGGGGCGAGCACCGCAAAGACCCGGCGCTCGCGCTCCTCCCGGCCTGGGTGAAGCGTGATCAGATCCTCAGGCTTCAGCAGGGGCAGGGCGGCGGCCGTGGCGGCATGGTCGTTCGTCAGCCGCACCTTCGGGATGCCCAGGTTCTCGCCGAACGCTCTTTCCTCGATGACCCACGGCAGGTTGGTCGCCCGCACCGTCCCGCGCACCACCGGCCCGGGAAGACCTATGCAAGCCGCCTCGACCCGGCCCGCTGCATTATGCTGCTCCAGGAATTCCCGGACGATCTCTTCGAGTGAGACAGCGCTGCGGCTTCCGAAATCCGCCGCGCTGCGGTGCTCGAGGGAATGGCGGTTACTGGATTCCGTTCGCTCGTAGAGCGCCAGTCGCGTCTTGGTCCCGCCCACGTCGCCAGCAAGAATGGTCATGGATCACGCCTCCGCAGCCCTTCATCCTTCCGATGAAGCCGCATTCAAGAATTCCCCTCGGCCACCTTTGCTGAAGGGGGAGCAGGGGGGGGTCCGCATGGAATCGAGCAGCGTGCCGTAGCCTGCTTACCTGATCGTCACCCGGTTGCGGCCATCGGCCTTGCTTGCGTACATGAGGGTGTCGGCGCGCTTGACAAGCGAGGCCGCCGAGTCCTCCACCTTGGCCAGGCAGCCGCCGATGGAAACGGTGACCGTCAGCATAGCGCTGCCGGTGTTGACCCGTGAATGGGCCACCAGGATGCGCAGACGCTCGGCGATGGCCTCAAGTGTCGCCGCATCCGTGTGCGGGAAAATCCCTGCAAACTCTTCTCCGCCCCAGCGACACATGATGTCGAAGGGACGGACGGAAAGTGAGAGGGTGTTGGCCACGATGGTCAGGACCTGGTCCCCGACGTCATGCCCATGACGGTCATTGAACTGCTTGAAGTGGTCGATGTCTAAGAAAAGCAGGCCGAAGCCGATTCCGCTGCGCCGCAGTTCTTCCAGCCGCGCGTGCAACTGGGTTTCCAAATGCCGTCGGTTCCGCAGGCCGGTCAAGGTATCGACAAGCGCCAGCTTCTTAAGCTCCTCCACCTGCTCCTGCAATGCCTGGCGAGAGCGAATTTCCGTGAATATCTCAACCGCACCGGCGAAGCTGCCGTCAGCGGCGGGCAGCGGCGAGGTCCGCACCCACACCGGCAGGCGGTGCCCCTGCTTGTGATGCAGGTACACCTCTGCTTCGTGCGGTGCGCCGTCGGCCATAGCGGCGACCAGCGGGCAAGACCCCTTGCAAAGCTGGCGGCCGATGGCATCCACGTGGACGAGAATATTGTCGGCGCAGGATTTTCCGACCACCTCAGCCGCGGCGTAACCGGTGATGCGCTCCGCGCCCTTGTTCCAGTAAGTGATGCGGCGTTCGCGATCCACAAAGTAAACCCCGTCGTGCATGTTCTCGACGATGTCGCGGTACAGGTCGTTGGATGGCATATCTTTTCCCTGAGGTGGAAAGCAAGAAGGACCCTGAGTCTTTTAATGATAGCACGGGATTGCAACCGGCACAAACGAACTGCCCCTCACGATATGCCCCTCACCCCCTGCCGCTGCCCCTTGATAAACCTCACCGCCACAGATATAGAGAAAAAAGGCCTATTGATGGCAAGTTATTTGTATCTGAAAAACTGCATGGGGGTACTCAATGAACAGCCACCAGGCTTCACAAGCAGACTGGGGCCGCTTGTTTGAAGCGGCGATTCGAATCAAACAGATGGCGCCCTGGGAATGGGTGGATGAAGCCGATGTTTTCGGCGTTCAGGATCCGGAAACAGGCGAAATCGGTTTTGTAAGCGTGATGGGCGCCCTGGGTGAGCATACGGCCGTTTCCGTCTACCTCGGCGCGACGGCGCTTGCCAAATTCATGTACTTGCAGGAGGTGCCGCCGGAGCTTTTGCTGGAATACCCGGAAATGCTGCTTGAAATCCCCCAACTGCAGGCTTCATTTGAAGACCGTGGGGTTCTGGACGACTGGGACCGCCAGTTGATCCGAAACCTTGGCCTCAAATTTCGAGGAAGAAACGCATGGCCCCGTTTTCAAAGTTTCCGCCCGGGTTTTATGCCCTGGCGGCTGGCGCCTGATGAGATTCGCTTTCTGACGCTGGCCCTGGAGCAACTCGAGCAGGTGGCGCCCCGGGTTCGCGCAGACCGGTCCTTGTTGCCAAATGACGAGGCAGGCGGATTCTTTGTCCGGTCACCCTGCACGCAGCAGGAGGGGGCCGAAGGCTGGGAGGATCGTTACATTCAGATTCCGCCCCCGGAGTTTCCGCCGGTCTCTCTATACTGGGACCCCACGGATGTAAAACGCCTCAAACGAGCGGCGGGCCGCGGCGAAATTATTGAACTGGACTTTTTTCAATTCCCCGGCTGTTTCGGCAACAAGGCGGAACGGCCGGTTTCCGCCTACGTGCTGTTCGCCGTGCACGCCCAATCCAACATGATTCTCTGTGCTGAGTTCATCCAGATCAAGGACACCCTGGAAAACATGTGGGGACAGATACCGGGGGTGCTCCTGTCGCGGTTGGTGCAAGCCGAGATGCGTCCCAAGGAAATCCGGGTGCAAAGCAACCTCCTGTTCAATGTCCTGCCACCTGCATTTCAGGAACTGGGAACGAAGGTCGTTCTCAAGCCCTCGCTCAAGAAACTCCGGGCGGCGAAACGCGAAATGCTTGCGGCCTTGGAGTTCGGGCGTCCACCATTTTCATAAACGGCTCAGGGACCCAGTATTGGTGTGTTTTACACTCGGCCGTGAAAAAAGCGCGTTGCAGATTTGGAATAGTTACAGCAGCCCGTTTTCAAGAAAACTATAGTAGCCCTTTGGGTTGAAGATGATGTGGTCCAACAGCGCAATCCCGGTGCAACGTCGTGGTCGTCGCCTCGGCCAACATGGTCAGGATCAACTCGATGTCGGTCATGTGGTCTCGCAGGTTCTCCCGTTCCAGGTCCTTCACCTGCTTGTATTCGTCGACCTTGAGACCAAAGGCCCCCTGCATGATTTCGTTGGTCAGAATTGCGAATTCCAGCTTGGTCGCAGCACCGCGGTCCTTCCACTCATCGGTGAGGTCCTGTCTCACAGCAATACCCCGCAGGCGTTTGTCGATCCACTCCTTGGGGTAGCCCTTCTTTTCGTAGAGCTCCTGCATGCGGCCCATGGCCAACTCGGGGTTTTCGATCTCGTCGATGCGTTCCTTGCCGACACGGGCCAGCCAGCGCTTGAGCGGCTCCACTTTGGGCGAGGGGATAGATTGGATAATCCGAAAAAGGGTTTCGGTGTTCGCGCAGTCGGTGAACCGTTGCTTCCCGTCCGGGGCGGTCATTTTCAACTGTCCGATTTTTTCGGACAGTTCAGAATAACCTTCGACGGCAAGCTTTTTTTTAAGATCGCTCCAGTACTTGCGTGGCCGGTCGCCCCCCACCAATGCCTCGACCACGTCTATGATCGAGAACCACCACTCTCCCGCGTGGAACAATTTTCGTATCCGGCGGCCTTCGAACAAAGTGAGTTTGTTGTCTCTTTCAGTGCTCATGATGATCTCCTCTCCAATCGTACGATTTTTTCTTACGGTTGGATTCGCAGTGGTCCTATCCGCCCTTACACATCGGCGCTCATATTTGAGCTCGCCCATTTTGGGCCTGGAGCACATCTGCCTCCGTCACCCGCCGCTGTGGTACATAATTTTCAACCTGCAACCACTTTGCCGCATTAACGGCTTTACATGCACACGCTGGGGATAAAAAAGGTGAGCCTCGCGGTTCGGGCGTTGGTTCTCGGCCTCGGGCTGATGGCCGCAGCTCCGGACGGGGCGCCGGCCGCCGCGCTCGAAGCCGCGCACCGGCTTGAAATCGAACTTGTGCCTTCCGCTCGCCTGCTCACGGGGCGTGATGTGCTTCAAATCCGCGTCGACGACCGCCGCAAGCTGGTGTTTGCGCTTTCCGAGCGGGCAGATCAGCTGCGGGTCGAGGTGGACGGCAAACCGCGGCGGTTCGAGTTCGCGGATTCGCAGCTCGCGATCCCCTTGGAGCCGGATGAAGGCCGCCGCGCCATCGAGGTCGTCATCACCTACGCGGCAAGCTTCAATGACCCCGTGCCGACGGCATCGCTGAACACCGACAATCCCGGTTTCGGTGTCACCGGTTCCATAACGCCGACCGGCACGTTTCTGCTGGCCGGAGCCGGCTGGTACCCGGACCTGGTCGACGGCCGCAACACCTTCCCCCTGCTGCGGGTGAAAGCGCCCGAGGGGGTTCTGGCCGTAACTTCCGGTCTGGGCCTGGGCCACGCCACGCGGGACGGCTTTACTTTTTCGGAGTGGCGGATCGATAACCCATTGCGCGGCCTGGCCCTTTCGGCCGCGGCGTATGTGGTGCAGGAAAAAAAG
>DATITS010000041.1:0-18348 GCA_035467535.1 Desulfobacterales bacterium | reverse complement strand
GATCTACGTGGACGATTCGGTCATTCAACATTCCAAACTCCGCGAGGGGAATGTGGAAGTCGCGGACACGAGCGAAGAGGGCAAGAAATGGGCGGATTACTTAGACAAACTGTCGTCGGAGGATTTCGGAAAATACAAAGTCTGAGGTTGCGACTCGGCTATCTGAAATTATTTTTTAACTACGAAATACGCGAAATGCGCGAAAGTGCTTGGCTTGCCTTTTTGCGTATTTCGCGTATTTCGTAGTTGCCTCTTCCCCATCCATCATGGCATCCTGAGCAATTACCGAAAAACAGCGATAATATGAGATTTCGCGAGTTCACTCCACCTGCCGGGCTGTCGACAACTTGTCAATAAAACATTTATCCATATGAAATCATATGGCATTTAGTGCGACCGGCCCGATGCGCCGATCTTCCGCTGGATAACCCCGGTCATCCCCGAATTCCCTTTATTTTCAAATAGATAAAATTTGTTCATAACAGCGGGTCGTTTCTCGATTTACGCCGGATTCCACTGTTTGACAGTCCGTGGCGTTACATCTATATAAGCCGGCATCTCCACGTGGCTTTGCCTTTTTTCCGTCATCGAAACCTCGGGCTGGAGAGAATCTATGAGTTCGATTCTGGTCATCGAAGATGAGAAGGGGATCCTGGGTCTCATCGAAGCCGCGTTGAGCCGCCATGGTCACTGCGTTAATACGGCGGCAGACGGAAAAGAGGGCATTCAGAAGTTCGACGGCGGCAATTTCGACATGGTCATCACCGATGTCGTCATGCCGGAGGTGAGCGGGTTGGGTGTGCTGCAACACATCCGTGATTCATCCCGGCACCGGGTCCCCATTATCGGTATGTCCGGCACCCCCTGGCTCATGCACGGGTCCGACTTCGACATGGTTCTCGCCAAGCCGTTTCCCCTTCAGAAGCTGGTGGATTCCGTAAAAAACCTCGAGGGCGCGGGCAACGTCTCCGAAGCGGATGACTTTTTGCGAGTCCATCAACCTCGCCCGGCCTTCAACGTTTGAACTCCCCGTTTTCGTAGACGACCACCTGTGAACCGTCTGCCAGGATGGCAGTCACGCGTTTTTTCTCCGTGTTGACGAAGTCCCAGTGCAGAGCGGAGTCATTGAAACCGAGTTTGTTCTTGAGGGGTGTCGTGAGTCGGCGCGCATCCCCGGCGTAGGTGTTGCCGTAGGAGGATCCTAACGCAATGTGGCAGTTGCCCTGGGTGCCGCCGTAGTTTTCGTCGAACAGGGTGTTGGCCATGAAGCGGTCGATCCGGGAAAAGCGCCTGTCCGTGAGCGAAAACTCCCCCACCCGGCTTGCGCCGGGGTCCAACCTCAGTTGTTTCTTCAAAAAATCCGCACCTTCCTTTGCCTCGGCCCGGGCCAACCGGCCGTTCCGGAACTCCAGGCGCACCTGGCGCACGATGTTCCCGTTGCGGAAGGACGGCTGGTCCGCGTAAAATACGCCCCGGGTGCTCCGCCAGTCCGGGCTCACGAAGAGCTCGAAGCTGGGGATGTTGCGGCCGGAGATGCCCGCCCACCTGCGCTTTGCGCCCAGTGCCAGCTCCAGGTCGGTGCCGTCCGATTCGACCCGGAACCGGGTGACCGGCATTGCGTCCAACCAGCGCTTGATGTCCCCGGCCCGGCGGTGGATGGCCTTCCATGCGGATACGGGGGCCGCCGCGTCCAGGAAACAGGCCTTTACCACCTGGCGCGAGTAGGCCTGGAGGCTGAGTCCGGCATGGCGCGCAAGCTCTGCGGTCGGCAACATGCAGAGCGTCCAGCTGTAGGCGCCCTGCGCCTCGCGGCGTTCGAGAACGGTCCGGAACGTCTTGTGGGCAACGGTCGCCCGGCCGATTTTCCGTGGGTCGGCATCTCGCAGGTGGGTCAGCGATTCCGGCGCGTTCAGAAAGATGCTGCCGCTCAGGTTTTCAGCGAACCGTTCTTCCCCCGGGGGCACGAAAACGAGCTGCCGGTTTCCCGAAAGCCGGTAGAAACTGCTTTCCATGTCCGGGGTCGGGCTGAGGCGGGGCACCGGGTTCAGCCCCTTCTCGAGCAGCTTGCGGTAGATAATTTCCATCAGCCGCACAGCGCCCGCGTGAAACCGGATCTGGACCACGTCGTTTTTTCGGAATCGCTGCCGGCGGGCGGTGCTGAGGCCCCACCACAGGATGTCGGCGTAGTTTTCGAGGTGCCTCTCGGTCAGCATGGCAATCCCCTTCGGTGCATTGCGTTCGAAGCTCAATGCTGAACGTTCAAAGGATAAGCGGTTTCCGGCCAGGCCCCGGGTCGTGCGCTTCTCGCACCGCAGGGCCGTTGGCGGCCTCAGGCGTCTTTTAAAAACAGCTCGTGGTATTCGCTTTCCGCCAGATGCCGGCGCAGCAGGCGGGTGATGAGGTCGAACGCTTCGGCCAGTTCCGCGTCGGTCATGCGCGGGATGACGGCGGCCATCAGGGCGTCGTCGGAAAATTTCTGGAGATGGCAGATCACCGTGCTCTCGTCCGTTTTCCGATCCAGCCCGAAACCGACGAGGTCCGTGTAAGACTCGACAAAATGATGGGTGTGTTTGGCCATGGGTTGCACGCTTCCTGAACGATCGCGGTTGGTGGCTTCGTAAATAGTCCAATTTCAGCGTTGCGCTTCATCGCGTTGTCGCTGCGGCGTACTTTTAGTACGCCTCACTCCACGAGATTTACGCGCCTTGAACTTGGCCTCTTTACAAAGCCATCTATTCGGATGACTTTTTACCAGTCCATCGTGGTTCGAGAGTGCTGATGAGGGGAGAAGTAGGCGAAAACCGCCGTGGAGTCAATGCCGGATCGGCCTCACGCGCTGTTGCGCAAGAGGTATTTACTTAGAAGTGGTTTCACAACCTCGGACCACGCCTGAAGGCAAGGCGCAGGCCGATTCGAAAGCGCAGCAACCACGGCAGGTTGTGAGTATTTCGAGAGGCCTGCAACACCGCCATCGGGGGTCAGACGCGGTTATGAAACCACTTCTAGTCACGAGACGGCTATGGCCGGGGCCGGCTGGCTTGACCCGGTCGGACCGAGTTCCAAGGCGCTGCGGATCGCCCGGGACAGCTCGTTTTTCTCGAGCGGCTTCATGACGAACTTCCGGATGCCCATTGCTAAGGCCTTGTCTGCGTCGATCATGTCGTTGTAGCCGGTGCACAGGATCACCGGCAGGTTGGGGCGGATGTCCAGGATCTTCTCCGACAGCCGGTCGCCGGCCATGTGGGGCATGGTCATGTCGGTGATCATCAGGTCGAACTGGTCCGGGCGCGCAGAGAAGACCGTCCAGGCCTCGCTGCTGCTGGCGCAGGCGGTCACCTGGTAGCCGAGCTTCTCCAGCAGCTGTTTCTCCATGGCGACAATCTGCTCCTCGTCGTCCACCAGCAGGATGCGCTCCCCGCCGCCGGTTTCCGTGGCGTGGATTTCCACCTCGATGTCCTGCGCCATCTCGTCGATGGTCGGCAGATAGACATGGAAGGAGCTGCCCTGGCCGGGCCGGCTTTCCACGGTGATGAACCCGCCGTGGTTTTTCACGATTCCGTGGATGACGGAAAGCCCGAGGCCGGTCCCCTTGCCGGGCTCCTGGGTGGTGAAGTAGGGCTCGAAGATGCGCTCCAACACGCTGGCGTCCATGCCGACGCCGTCGTCCTGCACCACGAGGTGCAGATGGGGGCCCATCTTGATTCCGATGCGCTGAGCCATCTCCTCGTAGCCGATGTTCACCTCGCCGAGGCGAATCTGGATCTTGCCGCCCGTCTTTCGAATCGCCTGGTAGGCGTTGGTGCAAAGGTTCATAACCACTTGGTGCATCTGGGTCGGGTTGGCCATGATGGGGCTGCAGTTCTCCTCCAAATCGGCGGAGATGTCGATCGTCGTGGGGATGGAGGCTCGCAGCAGTTTCAGGGTCTCGCGGATGATCATGGGAACCCGGATCGGGCTGCGCTCACGGCCGTTCCGCCGACTGAAGGTAAGGATCTGCTGGATGAGTTCCTTGGCCCGGCTGGCGGCCTTGAGGACTTCCTCCAGGCTCTTGCGGGCCGGGTTCTCCGGGGGGATATCGTCCATGGCCAGTTCGGTGTAACCGATGATGGGGAACAGAAGGTTATTGAAATCGTGCGCGATGCCGCCGGCGAGGGTGCCGATGGATTGCAGCTTCAGCACCTGCTGCATCTGCCGTTCGGATTCGGCCAGCGCCTGCGTGCGTTCCTCCACTTTTTTTTCGAGGAGGGTCTGCTGGTGTCGCAGCAGGCGGTAAAATTCCAGGCTCTCCAGGGCGTTGGCCGTGTTGAGCAGGATGATCGACAGCAGGGTGAGGGAGGTGTCCGGGATCTGCTGGCGCGTGCCGTCCAGCTGGCCGATGAACATGCCGCGAATGCGCGACTGGGTGGCGATGATGTGCATCACGAAGCGCTTGGAGCGGTTGCGCGAAGCGATCGTGATGCCTCTGCGTTCGCGAATGGCCCAGGCGAAGAACCCCTTTTCGATCAGGTCTTCGAGCTCGGCGGCGATGAACTCCCGCGCCTTCAGCGGGTTGCAGACCGCGAACTGGAGGTCGGAGCTGTCCTGGTCGACCAGGTACAGGGCATTCGCTTCGAAGGGGATCAGGTGCCGGATCCGCTTCTCCGCCTCTTCCAGTATGTTTTCGGGTCCGAAGCTGCTGACGATGTTTTCCTGGAAGTCCACCAGCGAAATCGCCATTTCGAGCATGTTCTGGACGAACCGCCGGTTCTCTTCCAGATACTCGATGCGGGTGAGAAGCTTCTCCGGGTCTTTGGTGAAGTCGTTGACCATGGCTCCTATGCCTGCAGCAGAATCTCCAGAGTGTTGAACTGGTGGGTCGCCTGGGTGATCACCACTTCAAGACAGCCGGTCGAAAGCCCCGCGGCCTCCCAGGCCCGTGGGTCGAGGGGCGGGACAAAACGCTCGCCGCTGGTGCCGACGCCCAGCGCGTTCACCAGCAGGTCCGCCACGTGCACGAGAGCGGCTGCGGCCGGGTCCGGGGCATTCATGGGGTCGTGATGGAAACAGACGTTGTTTTCCAGGAACAGGGGTAGCCGCCACTGGTTCAAAATGTATTTGCCGATATGGCCATGGTGGCAGCTGAACAGGTCTTTTTCCGCGGCGTGAAGACAAATGGATTTTGCGACAGCGTGCCGCATGGCGGCGAGGGCCTCGTCCGGGAAATAAATGAAGGTGACGAGGCGGCCGAGGTCGTGCATCAGTCCCGCGGTGAACATCTGCTCCGTCTGCCGCATGTTCTTCTGGGCGGCCAGCAGCCGCGATACGATACCGCACGCTAGGCTGTGCTGCAGGAACAGAGACATGCTCAACAGCCGGCTCGGGATCTTCCTGAACATGGACATGATGCTGATGCCCAGCGCCAGGGCCGACAGTTCGCGGGTGCCGATCAGGGTGACCGCGAGCGACACGCGATCCACCTTCGACGGCAGACCGTAAAAGGAGGAGTTGACAATCTTGAGCAGCAGGGCGGTCAGGCTCGGGCTCTTGTTGATGACCTGGGCCATCTGGTCGGCGGAAGAGAGGGGGTTGGCGACGACTTCGTTCAGCTCTAAAATAATGGAGGGAATCTCCGGCAGGACAATTTCCTTTTCAATGAACTTCTGGAGAAAATCACCATCCAGCGGCGCCGGCCCGGCTGCGGGGATTTCCATCGGCAGGCTGTCAGCCGCTCGGGGCGGGGAGGCGGCCCGGTGGTTGACCGCCAGGGTGAAGATCTCGCGTATGGCCGGGTGGTCGCGGTCCGTGTAGCGGAAAAAGGATTCGGTTTCCTTGCGGACCATCGCTAAATAGCCAGGGTCTAAGGGCGGAGCCACCGGGTCCTGGTTTTCCCCCTGGGCGCCGAGGATCTGCACCTGGGGGATTCCCCATATCTTGAAAATCCGAATGTGTTCGGGGCCGATCGGTTTGCCTTTGGTCAGGAGCAGGCGGCCCTTGACGTCCCGCACGTCATCGGCCAGGACCATCCCTAATTTCAATTGCTTGGTGCGAACCGTCCCCATGGTGATGAATGTCCAGTTGGTGGATTCTGGCGGACGACCCGGCCGGCGCCCGAGCTGGCGGGTCGGGCGGGCCCAGCAATGCGCCGGCGTTACCGCTCTGGAATAGTATCGGCCGGATGAGGTCGATACTTGAGAAAAAACCACGGGTTGTGGAACCAAGGTCAGTCGCTGCGGGGGGCTGCGGAAAACACCGTTTTCCGGATCGCGGCCAGGTATGCGTCCAGCCCGGCCATGAAGATGCTGTTGTGGTCGGCACCGGGGATTTTCAGGAGGTGTTTCTGGGGCGAGGGGCAGGCGTCGAAAAGCCTCCGGCCGTCGGAGAAGGGGATGATGTGGTCGAACTCGGCGTGGATGATCAGCAGCGGTTTCGTCCAGCGGGCGATCTTGTCGATGTGCCGGAAACCGGCTTCCTCCCGGAAACCGACGGCCGCCGGGTCGACGCCCAGCAGGTGCAGCAGCGGCCCGGCGCAGGCAAAGCCGCTTTCGACGATCAGGCCGGATAGCCGGTCCGGGTGGGCATCGGCCAGTTCGAGCGCCGAGGCACTTCCCAGCGAGCGGCCCATCACGAACAGGGGGCCGCTGAAGCCGCGGGCCGCAAGCCAGGCGCCCACGAATGCGAGGACCGTATGGCAGTCGTGCATCATGGCCGTCACGGTGGGCCTGCCGGTGGAGCGGCCGTAGCCCCGGTAGTCGGCGGCCAGAAAGTTGATTCCCATGCGGTTGTACAGGGGGCCGAGGTCGTCATAGTCGGCCACGATTTCGCCGTTGCCGTGGAAGAAAAGAATGCTCGGAGCGGCTCGGTCGGCCAGGTGCAAGCGTGCGCCCACGACGGCGGCACCCGTTACGGGGATGAGAACGTCGGTTGTGCCGGGGACGCTCGTCTCCGCCTCGGGAGCGGGCGTGCATGAAGCGCCGGGCTCGGGGCGGGGGTGGAAGAGAAACGCGAGAACCTCAGAACGATCGAGACAGGAATAATCGCTGGTGGTCTGTGAGTTCATCGGTTTATGTTTCCTTTGTCGGCCAGGCCTCCGGCGCATCGGCCTCCTCCGGTGGGGCGATGTAGCGCATGGCCCACGCGGCGATGACGGAGCCGGCGTAACGGGCATCCGCGGGGTCGGACAACAAGTGGTCGGCTGTGTCCAGGGAGACAAAGCTCTTGGGGTGGCGCGCCGCCTGAAAGATCCGGGAGGCGTTTTCGATGCCGACCACCTCGTCCCGCGGGGAGTGCATGACCAGGAGCGCCCGGTTCAGGTGGAATAGGAGATCCTCCGGGTCGAGGCCGCGCAGGTCATCCAGAAACCGTTTCCGCAGGGTGAAGGTGCGGCCGGCGATCTGAACGGCGGCCTCGCCGCGCGCGGCGATGGTCTCCGCGGCGGGTCCCAGTGTTTGCGCCACGTGGCGGGGGTCGGCCGGGGCCGCGATGGTCACCACTGCTTTGCACGAATCCATCGCGGCCGCGGCCGCGATGACGGCCGCTCCGCCGAACGAATGCCCGATCAGCAGCTTCGGGGCCTCGAAGCGCGCGGCCAGGGACTCGGCGGCTGCCACCAGGTCCTGCACGTTGGTGGCCAGGCTCGTGTCGGCGAAATCACCGCCGCTTTCACCCAGACCGGTGAAGTCGAAGCGCAGGGCACCGATCCGCTGACGGGTGAGAGCCCGGGCGATGTGGTAGAGGGCCTTCACGTCCTTGGAGCAGGTGAAGCAGTGGGCCAGGAGGGCATAGGCGACAGGCTGGCCGTCGTCCGGTAGATCCAGCCGCGCCGACAGCTTCTGGCCGGCGGTACCGATGATTTCGATGTTTTCGATGGTCATGGCCCGTCCGGGACAGTGAAATGGGGTCGCAGTATGCCGGCGATTTCCTCCGGGAACGCCGCGCAGATGCCCTCGCCGTAGAGCGTGCGCAGCGCGGTGGTGTCCGGTGTGTGCAGGGTCGGATTATAATAGATACGTGGCGAGAAGACCACATGCAGGCGCGCAAAGCGATCCGGCGCTGCCCCGGGGAAGACGCAGACGTTGAAACTGTAAAGCCCCATCTGGTCGTAGGCGGTCATGGCCCGGGTGAGGCCGAAGGCGAGGTCGGCCAGGTCGGACTCGGACAAGTCCAGCGTGGCGCGGCTGTCTTCCGCGACACCGATAACGTCGCCGGCCACCCCGAAGGGTGCGAATCCGGCCAGCCAGGAGATCCGGCCGGTTTTTCCGAGATAGCGCTCACCCTGCGCCTGCTCGGCGGCCACCAAGTCATCCCAGTAGTTGCTGCCGTGCCGCTCCAGATAAATCTTTGCAGCCATCAACTCCTGGCGCAGCTCGTTCGGGGCCGTGGACGTGGCGAACACCTGGAGGTGCGGGTGAATCAAGGAGCTTCCCGAAGGCGGCATGTAGTTCCAGCTGATCAGATGATAGACCGATTCCGGGTGGTTCAGGTCGCGCACCCGGCGGAAGAAATCGAACGCCAGTGAAAAGCCCCGGCTAATGCGCTGCGGTTCGATTTCCGCCATGGGAATGTAGTGGCGGCTGCCCAGGGTGGCGACGGCGCCCAGGCTGTCATAGGGGGCGAGGTTGGGGAAGAGAACCGCGTCGTCCCGGACAAAGCGGCCGTCCGGGGTGATCTCTTTCGGAAACTGCGGGGTGGCCGTCAGCACCTTGTCCGGGCAGAAGGGGCAGGCGGCCTCGGTGCCGGCCACGAGTTTTTCGAGATCGGGTTTGGCCCACTTGAGCAGCCCGAAGTGGCAGATGCGGGAGGTCCTGCCGGTGAGCGGGTCCTCGCGGACCTCGACGGGGATCGATTTCGGCTGCGTCGGGCGCCTGGGATCCACGAGGACGGCCTGTTTTTTGACGGTTTTGAAATTCATTGGATACCTCCCATTGACCTCAGTAGAAGATTTCCGAATATACCCGGGAGCCGGCAAACCGGTCATCGATCCGCCAGGTGACGTCGCGGATCATTTCCCCGCGCCCGCAGCGCATGGCGAAGCTCCGGTCAATGGCCGTGAGGAGCGGCCGACCAGGATGCCTCAGCCGGCAAGGATCTGCTGCATGGTCGGTCCGTCGATGTTGCCGCCGCTGAGGATGACACCGACGCGGCCGGCGGCCGGAACCCTTCCGCTCAGCAGGGCCGCCAGCCCCAGGACACCGGAGGGTTCCACCACGAGCTTCATGCGGAAGAAGAGCACGCGCACCGCCTCCCGGATGGCCTCTTCCGAGACGGTCTTCATGGCATCGACGAACTCGAGCACCAGGGGGAAGGTGATCTTTCCCAGGGATGGCGTGCGGGTGCCGTCGGCGATGGTCGGCGGGTTTTTGACCGTCTGCAGCGTCTTGGAATAGAACGAGCGCGTGGCGTCGTCGGCCAGCTCGGGCTCGACCCCGATCACGGTGCCGCCGGGGTTCATCCCCTTGGCGGCAATGGCGCTGCCGCTCAAGAGTCCGCCGCCGCCGCAGGGCGCAAGGAGCATGTCGAGCCGGCCGGCCTGCTCGCCGAGTTCGAGGGCGGCTGTCCCCTGGCCGGCCACCACGTCGATGTGGTCGTAGGGCGGGATCAGCGTAAAGCCCTGCTGCTGCTGAAGTTCGCGTGCGATCTCTTCACGGCTTCTTTCCTGCGGGTCATAGGAGATGACCGTCGCCCCGTAGGCCTGGGTGGCGTCGCGCTTGATGACCGGCGCGTCGCACGGCATGACGACGCTGGTCTTGATCCCCAGCAGACGGCCGGTGAGGGCGACGGCCTGGCCGTGGTTGCCGGAGGAAAAAGTGAGCACCCCGCGCGCCCGCTCTGCGGCCGACAGGCGCGACATGGCGTTGTAGGCCCCGCGGAATTTGAAGGCGCCGATACGCTGGAAATTTTCGCACTTCAGGAACACCTCGGCGTTGAGGCGCTCGTTGAGAGTACGCGACGTCATGACGGGTGTCACATGGGCGACACCGCTCAGACGTCCTGCGGCATCCTTGACCATGGCAAACAGTTCTTCCGGTGTTTTTTGCATGCTCAGCTCCTTGTCCGGTCAGATGAACTCCTAAAAAGCTATCCGCGTCGATGGCTTTGTAAAGAGGCCAAGTTCAACGCGCTGAAGCGCAACGCCGAAATTGGCCTCTTTACGAAGCCATCACCATTCACTCGGAGGCAGTTCCTGCCACGGGTAGCGGTCGGTGGTGACAACCGCCCAGTAAAGGTCTCCCGAGTTGCGCCAGGGGTCCAGCAGCAGGCCGGCTTCGAACGGCTGGCCGTTGGCGGTGATGACGACACTGTTGTGTTCCCGCAGGTCGCTGCCCCTGTGAGCCACCCCCCAGTGCAGCTGATAGGTCCGCAGGTCGAGCGCCTTCAGGCGCTGCATGAGGTCTTCGGTCCAGTGATAGCAGAGCCCCCGGTCTTTTATGCCTGCTTGGATCAGCAGGTTGTGCAGGCGGGCCGGAGGCACGACCCGGTACTCCTCGGCCAGCCGGAGGGAATAGGTGACGGCGGTCTCCGCCACCATGCCTGCCTCGGCCGGGTCTATTCGCGGGCCGAGCGCGGCCAGCGCATGCCGCAGGGTCTCGACGTTCGTTGACATCCGGGCCGGGCTCAGGGAGGTCGCGCGGTTGGTGGCACAGCCGGAGATCAGGGTTGCGGCCAGAAGCCCGATCGCCAAAAGCAAGAAAGCAGTCTGATGCTTGTTTTTCGACACCCTGCTACACCTCGATTCCCATATCCCGGAACTCTTGGGCCACCCGGGCCTCCCAGCCGCGATTGGCCTGCGGGTTGGCCGGGCTGGGGTGGGTGATCCCTCCGACCTTTGCGCTCAGGCCATCCAGGGCGCCTTTGGCGCGCGCGGCGGCAAACCGACCGACGCCCACGACCTGTTCCGGCATGAGATATTCGACGGTCCGGCGCAGGGCACGGTCGCAGGCCGTGAAAAGCGGGCGGGCTTCCGGTGTCTTGAGCTTATCGGGCGTCAGATTGGCCCCGCTCTCCGTGATGAACATCAAGGGGCAATAGTTGGCCACGAAAAACTGCTTGAAAAAAACGTCGGCCGTGCCGAAGTTTTTTTGAGCCCAGCCCCAGAGCCGCTGTCCGCTCACTTCACGGCGGGCGCAGGCGAAACCGGTCACCGGCCGCTTGGGGTGCAGCCGGGCGGGTGTTCCGACCGCGGCCGCGATCCCCATCCAGTCCCGCACGGCACAGACCTCTCCGAACGGTACGCCGGTCTGGGCCATGCCCCACGGGCCCGGGTTCATTCCGACCAGCACGACCTGCCGGGGGCCTGTGCCGAAGCGGCGCAGGTATTCGCGGTAGGGTGCCCGCGCATAATCGAGCGGGTTGTAAACGTGGGTGACGGGCGGCCCGAACCGCAGGCGCGCAAGCTCCCGCACGAGTTGGTCGGTGATGCGCTCAAGACTCACCGGCTTACCCACCCTCGGATATGCCTTGGCACAGGAGCATGAGGCCAGCCGTCTGCAGCAGGTGAAAAATGCCGTTGTGATCGAACTCCCAGATGAGTTTCAGGCGCAGGCGCCGGGCGGCCTGGGTCCCGGCGGCGGCCATGCTCACCAGAACACCCGCCGCCATCAGGCCCGCCCCGTCGAGCGTGCCGGCGGCCGCCAGCTTCGCATAGGCGGCCAGCGCCACCGCCAGGGCGGCGCCCTCGAACACGATGAAGACGGTGAAAAGACCCGCCCACAGGCGGCTGATCAGGAAAACGCCCACACCGGTGAGAAGCATCACCGGCAGGAAGCGCCGGGCCGCCGGCATGCCGTATAGATCGTGCACCACGCCGACGAGGAAGAGCGACACGGCCAGGCCCAGCGCCAGCGTCAAGGCCCCCCACAGCCGCCGGCGCGGCGTTTGCGTGAGAACCAGCCCGTGAGTGACGGCGCCCAGCGATGCCGCCAGGGCGATGAGGCCGAAAGACCATGACCAGACCTGGATCCTCCAGGAGGGGGCGGGCTGGAACCATTGCAGCCAGAGAATGCCGCCGGCCGCGCTCAGGCCGAGAAGCACATCCGTTGCCGCGGTGGTTCGTTCGGCGGGGCTACCGCTCAGCTTCACTGTGGGGCGCCTTTCGGGTCTTCACCCTTTTCAGCCGGCGTCCGGAGGCCGTGAGGCAGTAGGCCGGTTCGTTGTCGGGGCCGCACAGAAACGAGGCATCCATGCGTTCGATATGCCCTGCGGCAACGAGTTCCGCAAGCGTTTCGCGATCTCCCAGATGGTGGCCGGGATAATAGACCCCTTTTTTCATCTTGTCCAGAATCGGGTCGGTCATTGCGCGGACCTTTTACCAGGGTGTTGAAAAACAAGCATCAGGCCGTCAGCCAAGGCAGATATAAGCTTGAGGCAAGAGGCTTGAGGTTCGAAGCTAAAAATATTCAGCCGCCGTCAGCCAGGCTTCCAGCTTCCAGCCGATTGCATGTGAGCATTTACAAAAGCCGCACAACGCCGGATCACGGCCTCAGGCGCAGTTTTTCAAACCCCTGCTACGCCTTCGGCCGGGCGGCCGTCAGGGCGTCACCGGCGGCCTGGGCGAGGTAGTTGAGGTCGGTGCTCATGCCGATCAGGGTGTAGCCCTGCCGGACAAACCCCCGGGCCGCCTTCGCATCGGAGCAGTAGATCCCGAGCTGCACACCGGCTGCGAGTGCGGCGTCCCGCACCCGGCGGATCGCGGCCTGCACATCGGGGTCGGAGACCTGGCCCGGCTTGCCCATGCTGGCCGAAAGGTCATAGGGGCCGACAAAAATCGCATCGAGCCCGGGCACGCGCACGATGGCCTCGATGTTCTCGACCGCCTCGATGTGCTCGGCCTGCACGATCACGGCGATACGGTCGTTGGCCTGCGCCACGTACTCCTCAAACCCGGCTCCGTAGCCGTGAGCACGGGCGAGGCCCATGCCGCGGGTCCCCGCGGGGGCGTACTTGCAGGCGCGCGCGACGTGGGCGGCCGCCGCCGCCGTGTTGACCATGGGCACCAGCACCCCGGCCGCGCCGATGTCCAGCGCCTTTTTGATCCACACGTCATCGCTGGCCGGCACCCGCACGACGCAGGGGCAGCGGCGTCCCACCGCCTGCAGCGCCCGTTGCGCCTGCAGAGGGCCGTAGGGGCCGTGCTCGGTGTCGAGGACGAGCCAGTCATATCCGATCTCCGCGAGGAGTTCGGCGGACTCCGGGCATGGCAGGCAGACGAATGCCCCGATGAAGGTCTCACCCCGTACGAGGCGCTCTTTGAAATCGGTCACCATGGCGTCAATTTCCCTTGCCTTTCAAAAGCGTTTTCAACTCCTGCGCCTTGTCCGCGGCGAGCGTCCCCTTGTCCTGCCCGATGGGCACGGTGAACAGACCGAGTTCCCGGTACAGGGGAAGCATCTGCGGTGCGGCCTTCTCCAGTGCTGCCAGGTGGCGGCGAATGGTGGCCACGTCGCCCCGGGCGATGGGGCCGGTGAGACACTTGGGAAACCCGACGGTTTCCATGTTGTTGAGGGTCCCCCGTAAGAGCGGCATGTAGGCCTTGATGCCGTCGGCCGAGGTTTTGCCGAAGTTGCCCCACAGGTCGGTCGCCAGTTTGACGATGGTGGTGAAATAGTTGCAGGCAATGGCGGCCGCCGCGTGGTAGAGCACCTTGTCCTCGGAGCTGAGATAGACGATGTCGCCCTTCAGCGCCTGCGCCATTGCCGTCAGCACGGCCTTGACCGGCTCTGCGGCTTCGATGCCGAACGTGGAGCCGGGCAGGTTGGCGATGGCCTGCTCGATTCCCGAGAAGCTCTGGCAGGGGTGGATCGAGCCCACGTGCGCGCCCTGCTCCCGTGCCGCATCGAGGGAGTGCACTGTGCTCGCACCGCTGCAGTGGACGGCGATCTGCCCCTTGCGCCACTTCAGCCCGGAACACACCTTGGCGATGAAGTCGTCGGCGGTGGTGATGAAGACCACCTCAGCGGCATCCGCCACGGCCTGGTTCTCCGTTACCACCCTGCAGCCGGGGGTCAGTTTGGCGAACCGTTCGGCCGATGCCGGGCTGATGTCGGCGACGGCGGTAACCGCGTAGCCTTTTTCGGAGAGTCTCACCCCGAAAGTGGTGCCGACGGGGCCGGCGCCGATGAAACCTAACGTAGGCATGTCACAACCTCCTTGACAAGGGTGTTGAAAAACCGCGCCTCGCGCCGTGATGACGATCCGTGAATCCTGCTGCACAACGGCGGCCAACCATATTTTGAGAGAAGTGGATTGTCAACCGGAGATGGGCGACCCGGGGGAGTCGATCCCCCGGGTCGTCGGAGTCATGTCAGGGGAGAAAAAGAGTGAGGCAACTCCGCCGCGCCCTACTTGAACATCTGGCCGATGGCCTTGCCGTACTGCTGGCAGGCTTTCTGGCCATCCGGGGCGCCGATGACCTGCTCTCGCAGGTTCAATGCGCCGAGGCTGACCATGTCCATTTTGAACACGTGCTGCATGGTGTCGTAGATCATCTGGGCCGACTCCCCGCTGTGGGTGTGGGAGCCGAACGCCCCGCCCATCTTGCCTATCAGATTGGCCTTTTCGGCTATGAACAGGAAGGTTTTCATGCCGGCGGTCATGTCCCGGTGATAGGTCGGGCAGCCGAAGACGCAGCCGTCGTACCCCTGCAGCCCCTTTTCGTCCTTGATGTCGGAGATCTTCTTCACGTCCGCCGCGTTGCCCGAGAAGCGGATCCCCTCGGCCACCCACTGTGCCATTTTCTCCGTGTTCCCGGTCCTGCTCGTATAGGCCACCAGAACTTTTTTCATCCCATGCTCTCCTTTCTTTGCGAATTGCTCCATTCGAGTCGAAGAAACTTCTAAAACCATTTCTGAGATTTGTCCATGACAATTTCAAGCGGCCGAAGCGTGATGGTGCCCGGTTCGTCCGGCGCGATGGTGACGACGTACTTGTCGAAGATGCCGCCCATCAGCATGTCGACCAGGCGGGTGCGCTGGATGAATATGCCGTGCCGGTCGTAGAATATGTCGCCGGTGTCGTCCTTTTTGATCGTTACGGAAAAGAGCCGGGTTTTGCCCGTCCGGACCGAGAAACGATCGCCGAGTGCAAACGGGCTGCCACTCAGCAGGCTCGCGTGGATGTATATCCCTTTGCGTTCTTTTTCGTAGAAGGCGATGTTGCTCATGTCCGTCTCAAAAGGCATGCCGTTTTTCAACACCCTGCAACATTCAATACCCGACGGCCTGTCCATCCTTGCGCGGGTCGGATGCGGCGACATACCCTTCATCCAGCCGGTAAATCAGCTGCCCGCCTCCAAAAAGGGAGGTGGGCGCTTCCGTGGTGACGCGATGGCCTTTTTGTTTGAGTTCGTCGATGACGCCGGGGGCGAAGCCCGGCTCGAGCGCTATGCTCAAGTCCGGCGCGACGTGCCAGCGCGGGGCATCACAGGCCGTCTGGGGGTTCTGGCCGTGGTCGAACATCCGCACCATCATCTGCACGTGACCCTGGGGCTGCATGTGGGCGCCCATGACGCCGAAACTCATGAGGGGTTTCCCATCCCGGGTGACGAAGCCGGGGATGATGGTGTGAAACGGGCGTTTGCCTCCGGCGACGCAGTTGGGGTGGCCCTCCTCGAGCACGAAGCCGCAGCCGCGGTTTTGCATGGCGATGCCGGTCCCGGGGATGACAACCCCCGAGCCGAAGCCCAGGTAGTTCGACTGGATGAAGGAGACCATCATCCCGGACGCATCGGCGGCCGTGAGATACACTGTGCCGCCGCCGGTCGGACCTCGTGCGAGCGGCCGGCCGGCCCGGTCCATGCGAATTTCCGCGGCCTTGGCCGCGAGCGGCTCCGCGCGCAGCAGGTCGGCCGGTGTCACCCGCATGTGCTCGGAATCGGCGACATGCCGGAACACCTCGGCAAAGGCGCTCTTCATGGCCTCGACCTGCAGGTGAATGCTGTCGGCGGAGTCCACCGGGAAGCGGCCCGGCTCAAAACGGTGCAGCACGCCCAGCGCGATGAGAGCGGCGATCCCCTGGCCGTTCGGCGGGAGTTCGTGGAGTCGGGTGCCGCGATAGTCGACCGAGACCGGCTCCACCCAGTCGGCGCGGTGGTCTGCGAGATCGGTGAGCGTCATGGCCCCGCCCTCGGCCGCCGCACAGGCGGCAATCGCCTCGGCCAGCCTGCCGCGGTAGAACGCTTCGCCGCGGCTGTCCGCGATGGCCGCCAGGGTCGCGGCTTGCTCCGGGCAGCGGAACGCTTCCCCGGGCCGCGGGGCACGGCCGCCCGGGAAGAAGGTGCGGTTGATTTCAGCGAAATCCGGGTAGCGTGCCTGGGCGTCCCGCCAGCGCAGGGCCGTTATGGGCGAGACCGGGTAACCGTGCTCGGCGTAGGCGATGGCCGGTTCGAAAAGATCCGCGAAGGGGAGTTTGCCCAGCCGCTTTGATAGCGTGATCCAGGCATGCACGGCCCCCGGCACGGTGACCGTGTCCCAACCAACGGTGGGCATGCCTTTGAGCCCGGCGAAGCGCTGCCGCGTCCAGGTGCGGGGGGAGCGGCCGGAGCCGTTCAACCCGAGGAGCTTTTCCCCGTCCCAGACGATGGCGAACGCGTCGCTGCCGATCCCGTTGCTGGTCGGCTCCACCACCGTGAGGGTGATGGCGGCCGCAATGGCGGCATCCGCGGCATTGCCGCCCTTCAGCAGCATCCGCAGGCCGGCCTGGGCCGCCAGGGGCTGGGAGGTCGCCACCACGTTGCGCGCCAGGACGGGCATGCGCCGGGACGGATACGGAAAATCCCAGGAGAGTTCCATCGTGCATAATCCTTATGTCACACCGGTTCGAGCCGCGCTCAATCGATGAACTCGGCGATGGCGCTGTGCTTGCGCTTGATTTCGCGGATCATCCGGTCCTCGTGCACGATCCTTCTGATGGAGCGTGCGATCAGGTAGGCCCCGAGGCACAGCAGGGCGGCGTTCAACAGCCCGAAGGGTATGAACAGGGCCAGAACGTTGAGAATTTCGTAGTAGCGCGACGTGGCGATCAACAGCCCGGTCAGCGAGAGCGGGATCGCGCAGACCGCAATGCCCGTGCGCAGGGTCGCCAGCGACGTCCGCTTCTCGGCGAGGATGAGCTGCACCTCGTTGATGATGACCGGCTGGGGGCAGGTGTCCAGGTCAACCCCAACCGTGTCACGGCCGGCCGCATCGGTCGATGCCGGTTTCGCGTCCCCTTCAGATGCCATGCTGTCCTGCGCCTCCGGTTTACGGTTTGGGAGGGTTCAATTTGAAGCGGACGCTCACCCCGGCGCTGACCTCGATCTGCCCGGGCTGGATCTGCGTCCCGGCGGAGGCCGGTGCCGCGTACTTGCGCTCGGTGGAATAGGGCATGCGCGCCCCTTCCTCCCGGATTTCGACAACCTCTCCCAACTGGAGATTCATGGCGGCGGCGATGGTTTCGGCCTTGACACGGGCCTCCTGGGCCGCAAGCTTCAGGGCTTCCCGGCGGTATTTGCCGTCGTCCCGCAGGTCGAAGGAAAGATTGGCCAGCTGATTGGCACCCGCGGTGATGCCGGCGTCGATAACGCTGCCGACCCGCTCGAGATCATCCACCTGCACCCGCACGGTATTGGCGGCGCGGTAGCTGACGATGCGGGGGGCTTCGGGTTCCTGGTCTGTCCGGCGGCCGGGGTTCGAGTAAACCGGGTAGAGAGAGAGCCTGTCGGTGCGGATCTTTTCATCCGCAATGCCCAGCGCCTTGATATCTTTGACGACCCGTTGCATGATCTGGTTGAGCTGTTTCTGGGCCTCGATTGCCTGCTTGGCCTCGGCCACTGCGCCCAGATGGACGGCGGCACGGTCCGGGGCTGCCGAAACGTCGCCGCTGCCGGTGACGACGATGGTGGGACCCTCCGCCCCGCCGGCCCCCTGGGCGGCCGCGGCAGAGCCGACCATCAGCAGCGCGATGAGCGCCAGCGCCAACGCCGGAACCGCCTGTGGCGAGAGCGTGTGTTCAGACCGGCTTTTCTGCGTTCTCAGTGAAAGCATGTGTCCCCCATTTGCGGTTTAGGTTGTGTAGCTCAACTTTCAACTTTAAGCACTCGAGGCGCCGATGCCAACACCCCCTCCTGGATCGGTGCGAGGAATTCGTAATCGAGGTCACTGCGACCGGACATGTTTCTCCCACAGCACCCGGCTGTCGACGGGCGTCATCTCTTCGTTGTACTTGGGGTTCTTGCTCTTGAAATGGACGTAGTCATAAGGCTGGCCTTCATGATACGTGCCGGTGGCGGTGTTCTGGGTGCCCCAGCTGTCGGTGTGATACACCGTGCCGCCTTCCATGTTCGAGACCCAGTCCTGCTGCCCCCGGATATAGTTGGTTCGCTGGTAGTCGATGTAGTCC
>DATITS010000040.1:0-33495 GCA_035467535.1 Desulfobacterales bacterium | reverse complement strand
TAGGGACGAATCGTTCCGGCGCAAGGCCTCGATGGACTCCCGGACATACCACTCGCGGACTTCGGTCTCCTTCACCCGCTGCAGGAGGCGGATGACGTGGCCCCCGGGCAATTGTGAAACAAGCTGTTTCACTTTCTCTGCGTCCGGGCAGGCCTCGGCAGAGCTGCGCATGAAGAGCAGGCATACCTCCTTCCTGCCTTCACCAACCGCCATCCGGTTGGGTGGTTACAGCCGTTCCAGCACCGCATCCGTAAAATCCCGGGTGCCGGCCTTGCCGCCGAGATCGCGCGTCAGCACCTTGCCCCCGCCCGTCACGGCCTCGATGGCCGCCATGAGCGCCTTGGCGGCCGCCGCTTCTCCCAGGAAATCCAGCATCAGCACCACCGACCACAGGGTGGCGACGGGGTTGGCGATGCCCTTGCCTGCGATGTCGGGTGCGGAGCCGTGCACCGGCTCGAACATGGAGGGGTAGACCTTCTCCGGGTTCATGTTGGCCGAGGGCGCGATCCCGATGCCGCCGGCGCAGGCCGGGCCCAGGTCGGAGAGGATGTCGCCGAAGAGGTTGCTGCCCACCACCACGTCGAACCAGTCCGGGTGCTGAACGAAGTGCGCCGTGAGGATGTCGATGTGGTACTGGCTCACCTTCACGTCCGGGAATTCTGTGGCGATGGCGCGGAAGCGTTCGTCCCAGAATGGCATGGTGTGGATGATGCCGTTCGACTTGGTGGCCGAGGTGACGTGCTTCTTCGGCCGGCGCTGGGCGAGGGTGAAGGCATAGCGCATGATGCGGTCCACCCCGTGGCGGGTGAAGACGGACTCCTGGACCGCGACCTCCCGCTCCGTGCCCTGGAAGAGCCGGCCGCCGGCCTCGGAGTACTCGCCCTCGGTGTTCTCCCGCACGATGACGAAGTCGATGTCTTGGGCCGTGCGTCCGGAAAGCGGGGATTTGATTCCCGGCAGCAGCCGCACCGGCCGCATGTTCACATACTGATCAAAACTGCGACGGATGGGGATGAGAAGCCCCCACAGCGACACGTGGTCCGGCACCTGGGGGGCGCCCACAGCTCCGAGAAGGATGGCGTCGAACGGCCGGAGTTGCTCGAGGCCGTCCTCGGGCATCATCCTGCCGGTCTGGAGATAGTGCTCGCAGGAGTAAGGAAACTCTTTGAAATCCACTGCAAACGTGAAGCGTCCGGAAAGCGCCTTCAAGGCCCGCACCCCTTCGGGCACGACTTCGCGGCCGATGCCGTCACCGGGGATCAACGCGATACGATAGGACATGGTTCCTCCTGAGGCAGACGCGTAAGATGGTTTAATCGAAATACGTCAAACGGAATAGTATTGAACTGCAACCGTATTAGATATCGATTATAGGGGAAAGGGTCAAATCATAATTTGACAACCAGGCGCGGGGCTTATAGTTTCACCTTAATGGAAAAACGGATCAGCCATCTTCTCGGCGAAGTGGTCGCCATCAACTCCATCAACCCGACCCTCGCCGGAGGTCCCGGCGAAGCCGGAATCGCCAATTTTATCTGCCAGCACCTCAAAAGACTCGGCTTCGAAGCCGAGCTTCATTCCGTGGCCGCCGCCCGGGCCAACGTGGTGGCCGTGGCGCGCGGGAAGGACCGCCGGCGATCGCTCCTATTGAATGGCCACCTCGACACGGTGGGGGTGGAAGGCATGCCGGCCCCCTTCACGCTGCGGCGGGAGGGCGACCGGCTCTACGGCCGCGGGGCCTACGACATGAAGGGCGGTGTCGCGGTCATGCTGGCGCTGGCCGAGTGGTTCTCGAATCACCCGCCGGCCGCCGACGTCTGGTTGACGTTTTCGGCCGACGAGGAGGACCGCAGCCTCGGCACCGAACAGCTCGTGCGCGACTGGCTCCCGACCGTCGCGCCGAAGCCGGCAGCGGCTGTTTTCCTCGAACCCACGGAGGAGGCCATCGGGGTTTCCCACAAGGGCTTCACCTGGTTTGAAATCGAGATCCTCGGCCAGGCCGCCCACGGCAGCCGGCCCGCCGAGGGGATCGACGCCATCCTGCCCCTGCGGGAGGCCCTCTGCGAACTCGACCGCATCAGCCGCCGGCTGTCGGAGAGGCCGCCGGACCCCCGGCTGGGTCATGCGTCCCTACACGGGGGCAGAATCGAGGGCGGCACCGCGCTGAGCGTCATTCCCGCCCGGGCCCTTCTGCAGTGGGAAAGGCGCACGCTTCCGGGCGAAGACCCGCAGGCTGTGGACCACGAGCTCGACCGGGTGGCGGCGGCGGTTCAGCGGCTTCCGGGGGGCCACCGCGTGGCGGGCCGCAAGATCTTCTCCCGGCCGCCCTACCAGGCGCCGGCCGAAGCGCAGATCATCGCCCGGCTCCGCCGCGCCATGCCCGCAGCACCCCTCACCGGCCTTTCCTTCTGGGCGGACTCGGCGCTCATGGGGCTTGCGGGAGTTCCCAGCGTCCTCTTCGGGCCGGCGGGCAACGGCGCCCACGCCGTGGATGAGTGGGTGAGCCTGAAAAGCTTGATAGCGGTTTACGAGGTGCTTCGAAAAGTTGTCACCGGTTAAAGTCGTCAAGAAGGAACATTAGAGAGGTTCGTCATGCAGCTACGTCAGGATTTGCGAAATCTGGCCATCATTGCCCACGTCGACCACGGCAAGACCACCCTCGTCGATGCCATGCTCTGGCAGAGCGGCGTTTTCCGGGACAACGAGATGGTGGCCGAACGGGTCATGGACAGCATGGACCTGGAACGGGAGAAGGGCATCACCATCATGGCCAAGAACACCGCGATCGTTTACCGGGGCACCAAGATCAACATCGTCGACACCCCCGGCCATGCGGATTTCGGCGGCGAAGTGGAGCGCACGCTCAACATGGTGGACGGGGTCATGCTCCTGGTCGACGCCACGGAAGGCCCGCTGCCGCAGACGCGGTTCGTGCTCGGCAAGGCGCTCGCGCGCGGGCTGCCGCCCATCGTGGTGATCAACAAGATCGACCGCCCGGACCGGCGCATCCACGAGGTCCTGGACGAGGTCTACGACCTGTTCATCGATCTCGACGCGACCGAGGAGCAGCTGAATTTCCCGGTGCTCTACACGAACGCCAAGGCGGGCATCGCCCTGACCGACCCCGACGATGCCCAGGGACGGGGCTTGGTGCCGCTGTTCGAGGCCATCCTCGCCTCCATCCCCGCCCCGGTGTACGACCCGGCCGCACCGCTGCAGTTCCTGGTCACGACCCTGCATCACAGCGACTACGTCGGCCGGATCGCCGTCGGCAAGGTCGTGAACGGCTCGCTGCAGAAAGGCCAGGAGGTGGCGCTGCTCAAGGCGGACGGCACGACCCGCAAAGCCTCTCTCAGCGTCGTGTACAGCTACGAGGGCCTCAACCGGGTGGAAAGGGACGTGATTCCGGCCGGGGACATTGCGGCCGTGGCCGGGGTGGCTGACATCTTCATCGGCGACACCCTGGGCGACCTCCTGGATCCGCGGCCCTTGCCGGCCATCACGGTCGAGGAGCCGACCATCTCCATGGTCTTCTCGGTGAACACCTCGCCCCTGGCAGGCCGGGACGGCCGGTATCTCACCTCGCGGCACATCAAGGAGCGCCTGGACAAGGAGTTGCTGTACAACGTGAGCATCCGGGTCGAGCAGACCGAGAACCGGGACTCCTTCCGGGTGAGCGCCCGGGGCGAGCTGCAGCTGGCGGTCCTGGTGGAAACGATGCGCCGGGAGGGCTTCGAGCTGTCGCTTTCGAACCCGAAGGTCATCACCCGCCAGGAGAACGGCCGGCTCCTCGAGCCTGTGGAGCGCTCCGTGGTGGACATCCCGGAAAAGTTCATCGGAATCGTGACGGAGATGATGAGCGCCCGGCGCGGCCAGATGGTCAAAATGATCAACAACGGCTTCGGCCGCGTGCGCCTGGAGTTCGAGATCCCCTCCCGCGGCCTGATCGGCTTCCGCAACCAGTTTATGACCGAAACCCACGGCACGGGAATCCTGAATGCGCTGCTCATCGGCCACCGGCCCTATGCCGGGGATATCGTCGGCCGGGCCAACGGGGTGCTGGTCTCCGACCGCGACGGCAGAGCCGTGGCCTACGCGATCTTCCACCTGCAGCCGCGCGGCACCATCTTCGTCAACCCCAACGACCCGGTCTACCCGGGCTTGATCGTAGGCGAGAACTCGCGCACGCAGGACATGTGGGTCAACATCACCAAGGAGAAGAAGCTGACCAACATCCGGGCCTCGGGCACGGACGAGGCCTTGCGCCTGATCCCCCCGCGGCAGTTCACCCTCGAGCAGGCTATGGAGTATATCAGCGACGACGAACTGGTGGAAGTGACGCCGAAGTCCATCCGGCTGCGAAAAATGAAGAACCGGTGAGAATGCTTGAAATTTTCCGTTGTTCCCGGATATATAGGCACAAACAGCTCTGAAAAAAGGGTCCAAGGAGGGGTCATGCGCGAGCTTCGCGGCAACGCGGCTGTTCTCATCGGTGTTCTCTACGCCGCCTTTGTCGGTTGGTCGGTTTACGGCGCCATCGTCCCCATCGAGACCCACACGTTCCGCATGGTCCACCTGGGGTTCATCTTCGCCCTGGCCTTTTTCGCCTACCCGGTGTTCAAGAACGCCGGCCGCTGGTCCATGTGGATGGACGTTGGCCTGGCCGCCCTCGGGGTGGCCACCATCGTCTACCCCCTCACCCACCTGGACCTGTTTCTCAGAAGCTCGACGCTGCCGGACCCCCTGGACGTCTTCTTCGGTATCGCGGCCATCCTGCTCCTGCTCGAACTATCCCGCCGCATCGTGGACAACACCTTCACGCTGGTCGTGCTGGGGTTTCTCATCTATTGCTATTTCGGGAGCTACTTCCCCGGCCCGCTCGCTCACCGGGGGTATGAAATCGACCGCATCGTCGGGCACATGTACATGACGCTCGAGGGCATCCTGGGCGTGCCCATTTCGGTCAGCGTCTCGTTCGTGCTGCTGTTCGTCGTCTACGGCACCTTCATGGATGTTGCCGGCGCCGGCAACTTCTGGATGGACATGTCGCTGGCGACCATGGGGCGCACCTCGGCCAGTGCCGGCCGCGGGGCCCTCATCACGACCGCGCTTCTGGGCGGCCCGCAGGCGAGCGGGGTGGCCACCACCATCTCGGTGACGCCCATCATGTGGCCCATCCTCAAAAAGGCGGGCTACTCGGCGGACATGGCCGCCGGCCTGATCTCCGCCGGCGGCATCGGCGCCGTCATCTCGCCGCCCCTCATGGGCGCGGCGGCCTTCCTTATCATGCAGTTTTTGAACATCACGTTTCTCGACGTCGTGATCATGGTGCTGGTCCCCACCCTTCTGTACTACCTGGGGACCTTTTTCATGGTGGAGATGGAAGCCCGGAAACACAACTTCGCCCCGCCGGAGGCCGAGGCCCAAACGGTGGGGCATGTCATGAAGACGCGGGGCTATCACCTGATCTCCCTGGGGGTCCTGGTGGTAATTCTGGCCGTGTTCAACAAGTCGCCCGAGTATGCGGCCCTCGGCGCCCTGGCGACCACCATCCTAACCAGTTTTCTCAGCCGGGACCGCACCGAATGGCTGACCCCCCGCAGGATCGCCCAGGCCATCATCGAGGGCGGCAAAAACGTCCTTCCCGTCGCCGTGCTGCTGGCCGCCGCCGGGTTGATCGTGGGCACGTTCACTCTCACCGGCCTGGGTCTCAAGATCTCAAGCCTCATCATGGCCGCCAGCGGCGGTTCGCGGATTATCGCCATCTTTCTGGCCATGGTGGCCTCCATGGTCATCGGTCTGAGTCTGCCCATCACGGCGACCTACATCATGACGGTCGTCATGGTGGCGCCGGCCCTGGTGAAGGTGGGCGTCTCGGTCCATGTCGCCCACCTGCTTGCGTTTTACTTCGCGGTGCTCTCCGAGGTCTCGCCGCCCGTGGGGCTCTCGCCCTCGGCGGCGGCGGCGGTCACCGGCGGCCATCCCTTCGGATCGATGATGCAGGCATGGAAGTATTCCCTACCGGCCTTTCTGGTGCCGTTCTTCTTTTCGGTCACACCGGCGGGTGAAAACCTGCTCATCGTGGGCGCAAGCCTGCCCGGTTTTTTAGTGGCCACTCTCACCAGCGTGGCCGCCCTGTTCCTGCTGTCGATCGGCATCGTGGGTCATTTTCGCGGCCCCCTGAACCCGGTGGAGCGGGCCGTCTTGATCCTATCGGCCCTGGTCATGGCCATGTTCCCCATCGGCCTGTCCGCCCAGGGCCTCCTGCCCCTGGCGATCGGGGCGCTCGTTGCCACCCGAAACATAATGGCGCATCGCCGGACGGCACAACCATAGGAATGCCTCACCCGGCTTCCGTGTTCGCGAGCCGATTCGAATCGAATCATTGTGTCGGGTTCGGGTGTAAACCCAGTGGCTAAAACCTTATATTTGTCGAGGAGGATCGTGATGAGAAATCAGAAATTCTGGATGGTCGCCTGCGTCTTGGCCGTTTTCGCCCTGCTGGCCCTGCCGGTATCGCGTGCGCACGCCCAGGGCAAGCTTTCCTTCAGCATTGTCAGCGGCGGTACCGGCGGGGTGTGGTATCCGCTGGCAGGCGCCATCGGCGGACTCATCGGCCAGAAGGTGCCCAACACCGAGGCCACCGCCGAGGCCACCACCGCCGCCATCGACAACCTGAAACTGCTGACCGCGGGCCGGGCCGGGATGGCGTTCTGCTACGACTACCACGTGGTGTGGGCGAACGCGGGCAAGGTGCCCGGCCTGACGGGCAATCACAACGTGCGGCTGGTGCTCGGTTTCTACGAGCAGCCGCTGCACATCGTGACCACGGAAGGCACCGGGGTCAAGACCATCATGGACTTAAAGGGCAAGCGTGTGTCCGTCGGCGCGCCCAACAGCGGCACCGAGGAGCAGGCCGACTACGTGCTCAAGGCCCTCGGCATCGACTGGAACAAGGACTTCACCCGCGAGAAGCTCGGGGCAACCGAGTCTGTGGCTGCGCTCAAGGACGGAAAGATCCAGGCCATGTTCTGGAGCGGG
This sequence comes from Desulfobacterales bacterium, assembly GCA_035467535.1. Lineage (GTDB taxonomy): Bacteria > Desulfobacterota > Desulfobacteria > Desulfobacterales > SpSt-501 > SpSt-501. Next base: position 26,454 of record DATITS010000040.1, on the reverse strand, counting down.
GCGGTGCCCACCTCCTCCATCATCGATCTCGCATCGACCCCCGGCCTGAAGATGGTGCTGGTGCCTGTGGACGGCGAGGTCCGGGAGAAGATCTTCAAGGCCAACCCCGGGGTTTTTCACAAGAGCGCCTTTAAAAAAGGCGTCTACTCGGGTGTGGACAACGACGTGCCGGCCATCGCCATCACCGCGGTGCTGACGACCATGGACAAGTTCCCCCAGGACAAGATGTACCTGATCGTGAAAACCATTTTTGACAGCAAAACCGAGCTGTCCGCCGTGTGGAAGGGCGCCAATGCCATGACCCCCGATACCGCGGTCAACCAGGTGACCCCGGATGCCTTGAAATACCTGCACCCCGGGGCGCAGCAATATTTCAAGGAACAGGGTGTGCTGAAATAGGCAGCGATTCTGCTCGGTGAGCAGAATTGCTTCAAGTGAAATAACATGGCTGGAAGGCTGGGACGCTGGAAGGCTGGAAAGATTAAGCCTCCTGGCTTCCCAGCCTCCCAGCCCTTTCGCTTTTTACGAGCCGATCCATAAATGAAGGCGAAGACCGCCCTTTCCGGCATCATCCTCTTATTGCTCATCGGACTGGGCGTGCTGTCGCAGGCGCCTGCTACCGGCCACACGCGGGTCGAACTCACCCAGGCCGACACGGGAAAGACGATTCTGTCCATCGTGCTGCGCGACGGCGAACAGGCTGAGCTGACGTGGCGCAACTCGCTCTTCGGCCTCGACGTGACCGAGGTGTTCCTGGCCGAAGCGGGCATGCTGATCCTCGACCAGGTGACTTTTGCCGATCCGCGGGGCCTGCCCTCGCCGACGGTGTCGCCGGCGGACGTCGACGATCTCTACCACACGGGCGGGCCCTTCACCGCCCGCGGCCTCGGCAAGCCGTTCCGCCGGGTGATGCACCGTGTCTCGGAAATCGGAAATCCCAAGCTGAAAATCCGCGATCGCGTGGTGGCCTTCAAACAGGCGGTGGGCTTCGGGGGGGCCGTGATCCTCACCGCCTCAGCCATCAGGTTGCACGAAGCGATTCCTTAATTTTCTTCGCGAGAACCTTGGGATCCAGGGGCTTGAGCATGTAGCCGTCGAGGCCGGCGCTGCGGGCCTTGCTCTCATCGAGATCGAAGTCGCTGGCGGTGATGGCCAGAATCGGCATCCGGGGCCGTCCGTCCTGTTCGAACCGCCGGATCTCAGCCGCCAAGCCGTAGCCGTCCAGCTCCGGCATCTCGATGTCTGTCAGCAGTAGATCATATGGCTCTGCCTGGTATTTCCGAAGAGCCTCCTTGCCGTTCGCGGCCTCGGCCACCGTGTACCCAAAGGCGGTGAGCTGGCTCAGCATGATCTCCCGGTTGATGGGGTTGTCTTCGGCCAACAGCACACGGGCGACACCTACGCCCCTGCCGACACCGTCAGTTTTGGCGCCGCCCAGGGCCTCGCGTTCCTCGTCGCAGTCGGCAAAGGTCAGCGCAATGTTGCGGAAGGTCTCCTCCAGCGCCACGAAGGCGTCGACCACGTCGGGGTCGAAGTGGGTGCCGCAGCTCTCCTGGATGACCTGAACGGCCTTCGCGTGGGGAAACGGCGGCTTGTAGACCCGCTTGCTGATCAGGGCGTCGTAGACGTCGGCGAGCGCCATCAGTCGGCCCGAGACGGGGATCGCCTCGCCCTTGAGCCCCCGCGGGTAGCCCGAGCCGTCCCATTTCTCCTGGTGGGAGCCGGCGATCTCGCGCGCGTGGCGCAGGAAGGTGCTTTTGCCCAGCTTCTGCTCGGTGATGCGCAGCGCCTCCTCGCCGAAGAGGGTGTGCTTCTTCATCTCCGCGAACTCGGCATCTTCCAGGCGACCAGGCTTGAGCAGGATGTGGTCGCGCACGCCCACCTTGCCCACGTCGTGCAGCGGTGCGGAGAGGTACAGCAGCTCGATGTTCTGCTCATCCAGCAGGTCGCGGAAGCGGGGATGGCCCTTGAGTTTCACGGCCAGGGCTTTCACGTAATTCTGCGTGCGCTTGATGTGGCCGCCGGTCTCGGGGTCGCGGTACTCGGCGAGCGTGGCCAGGCTTTCGATCATCACCGCCTGGGTCAGCTGCACCTCGCGCGTTTTCACCTGCACCAGCTGTTCCAGGAGGTCCCGGTGGCGCTTGAGCTCCAGGTGATTGCGCACGCGGGCCCGCACCAGATCGGGGTTGATCGGCTTGGTGATGTAATCCACGGCCCCCAGAGCAAGCCCTTTGGCCTCGTCTTCGGCATCGGCCATGGCCGTCAGGAAGATCACGGGGATGTGGCGGGTCTCCTCCGCTCCCTTCAGCCGGCGGCAGACCTCGTAACCGTCCATCTCCGGCATCATGATGTCCAGCAGCAGCAGATCGGGGCAGGCTTTGCGGACGATCTCGAGCGCGCTCTTGCCGCTCTTGGCGATCAACAACTTGTAGCCGAGCCCGTCCAGGTTTTCGCGCAGCACCTGGAGATTGGCGGTGTTGTCGTCGACCAGGAGGATCTTGGACTCTTCCGCCTCGCTTTGGTTTTTGTCTAGTGTGCCGGTCATGGTGGGCTCCACAAAGCAGGGGTCAAGGAGTCAAGAGTTCAGGAAAAAAGAGTCCGATACTCGATTCTGGATACAGGATGCCCGATAACGGGCGAAAGCCTATTCCGGAGCGATTTCGCCGTGGGAGCGGCATCTTGCCGCGATGGTCAAGTCGAGGCGGGACGCCTGTCCCACCGGATGCAGGAACTCGAACCTCGATCCGCTTCTTGCCGGCCTTCATCCAGTATCGAGTATCCAGCATCAATTTACTTTTCCAGCTCCTCGGCGAGCTTCAGAATACCGTCAAAATCAAAATCATCCGCCAGTCGGATGATCCGGGTCTGGTGAGCAACGAAAGCGCCGGATTTGGCTGCCAGCTCACTGCAGACGGCCGTCAATCCGGAGACATCCCCCATCTCGGCCGCCTCGCGCAGGCGGTGGGCCGCCTCCCTGGCCAACTCCGGAGGCAGCGCCCCGGCCGCTTTCTCAGCGACGGCCGGCGGCACCACCCCGGCGGCCGACATCAGCGACCCGGCCGCTGCGAGCGCGCGGCCCAGCGCTTCCCGGAAGGCCTCGTAGGCCGGGTTCACTTCACCCGTCGGGGGCGGGTTGGCCGGGTCGGCGTGCTTGACGAGTTTTTCCAGCGGCACGGAGCGCGCCTGAAGGTCCCTGGCCGCCAGGTTGCCGGCCACCCCCTTGATGGCGTGCACCAGGCCGTGGGCCTGGTCGAAGTCCGCGGCGTCCAGGGCGCTGCGAATGTCCTCCGCCGCCGTCGCATATTGCGTGGCGAAATTCACCAGCAGCTTGCGGTAAAGCGCCCGGTTGCCCATCAGCCGCTGCAGCCCCTCGGCCAGGTCGAACTCGGGCAGGATCTGCTCCGGGAAGGCCGGTTCTTCGGCCTGCGGGCCGGTTGGGGCGGCAGCCGCCTCGGCCGGTCGTTGCGCCCCCTCCCGGGGGCTTATCCATTTCACCAGGGTTCCGAAGAGCTGCTCCGGGTCGATGGGCTTGGTGACGTGGTCGTTCATGCCGGCCGCGATGCTCTTCTCGTGGTCGCCGGCCATCGCGTGGGCGGTCATGGCGATGATCGGAAGGCTTGAAGATCGAGGCTTGAGGCTTGAGGCTGAAGAGGGAGAATATCCTGCTTCGAGCTTCCAGCCTCCAGCTTCCAGCTCTCTGATCTTTCTGGTGGCCGTGTAGCCGTCCATCACCGGCATCTGCACGTCCATCAGCACCGCATCGAAGGTGTTGGCCCGGACCACGTCCAGCGCCTCCTGCCCGTTGTTGGCCACCGTCACCCGCAGCCCGGCACCGGAGAGGATCTCCATGGCCACCTGCTGGTTGATCTCGTTGTCCTCCACCAGCAGAACCTGCGCGCCGGCCAAGCGCTGGGACGCCGCGGCCTCTATGTCCTCCACATCCGCGGTTCGCAATTCCCGCGGGGCATCCTTGCCGAACGCCTGCATGACGGTGTCGAACATCACCGAAGGGCTCACCGGCTTGATCAGGAACCCGTCCAGGCCCATCTTCTCCGCCTGGCGCATGATCTCCTCCCGGCCGTAGGCGGTCACCAGGATGATGCGCGGCACCCGGCCCAGGCCCGGAAGTTTTTTAATGCGCCTCGCGGTCTCGATGCCGTCGATGCCCGACATCTTCCAATCCATGACCACCAGGTCGTAGCCTTGGCCAGCGGCGGATTTTTCAAACTCCGCCACCCCTTCCTCGCCCGAAGCCGCCAGCGTCACCTCGAAGGAAAACGACTCCAGCATCCCTTGCAGAATCTCGCGGGAGGTGGAATTGTCATCCACCACCAGCGTTCGCAGACCTCTCAAGTCCGGCGGCGGGGTGTGAGAGGAGACGGCATCTGCGCGGCCGATGCCGAAGACCGCGGTAAAGCAGAAGGTGCTGCCTGCGCCCGGCACGCTTTCCACCCAGATCCGGCCGCCCATCATCTCCACCAGCCGCTTGCTGATCGCAAGCCCCAGCCCCGTACCGCCGAACTTGCGGGTAGTGGACGTGTCGGCCTGGGAGAACGAGCTGAACAGCTTGGCCTTCTGTTCTTCGGTGAGACCGATGCCGGTGTCTTTGACGCTGAATTTCATCTCCACCGTCTGCTCCCCTCGGTTGACCAGTTCGGAGGAGACGACGATTTCACCGCGCTCGGTGAACTTGACGGCGTTGTTGGCCAGATTGATGAAGACCTGACCCAGCCGCAGGGGATCGCCCACCAGGGACCGCGGCACCTCGGGACTGGTGCTGAACAGCACTTCGAGCCCTTCTTTTTCGTGGGCTTTTACGGTCACCAGGCTGGCCAGGTTGTCCATCACCTCGTCCAGGCTGAAGGGCACCGCCTCCATCTCGAGCTTGCCGGCCTCGATCTTGGAGAAGTCCAGGATGTCGTTGATGATCCCCAGCAGGGAGTTGCCGGCGGTCTTGATCTTCTCGAGGTAGTCCCGCTGCTTGGGCGTCAGCTCCGTCTTGAGCGCCAGCAGCGCCATCCCCAGGATGGCGTTCATGGGTGTGCGGATTTCGTGGCTCATGTTGGCCAGGAAATCCCCCTTGGCCTTGCTGGCCGCCTCGGCGGCTTCCTGGGCCAGCTGCAGCTTCTCTTCCATCTGCTTGCGGTCCGTTATGTCGCGGAGAGCCTCGATGGCTCCAGCCTGCTTCCCGGAAGCGTCGCGCAGCAACCCCGCCGTCCCGCTGAGATACAGCCCCCCATTTCCCAGGTGCGGGTGATGGGACTCGGAACGCAGGATGCTGCCGTCCTGCTTGATCGACAGGTATTTGTCCGCAAACTCCGGCTTCCACATCCGGATTAGGTCGATCAGCACGGGCCGTTTCTCGTCGTAAAAGGCCAAGGCATATTCGTAATTGCCCTTGCCGACCATGTCCTTCGCCGCGATGCCGGTGAGCACCTCCATGGCCCGGTTCCAGGTGACGACAACGCCTTCGTTGTCGACGACCCAGGTCGGATCCGGCAGAAAGTCGATGATCTGAGCCAGGCGCTGTTCGGAGTTCCGGACGCTCTCCTCGGCCTGCTTGCGTTTCGTGATGTCCTCAAAAGCAATCACCGCGCCGATGACGTGGCCGTCCTTGCGGATGGGATTGGCCGTGTACTCGGCCTGGAACCCCGTGCCGTCCTTGCGCCAGAGCATCTCTTCGTCCACGCGGTGGACCTCGCCGTCGGTGAAAGCCGCCCGCATGGGGCACTCATCGGCCGGATAGGGGCTGCCGTCCGACCGGCGGTGGTGGATGAGGTCGTGGATCGGTTTGCCGGTGAGCTCGCCTTCGCCGAAACCGAGCATGCGCTCGGCGGCGTTGTTGACAAAGGTCGCCCGCCCCTCGCTGTCGACCCCGATGATGCCGTCCCCGGCCGAGTCCAGGGTGAGGCGCGTTAGCTCCTCGGCCTCACGCCGCAGGACGGCCTCCCGCGCCAGCTTGCGGTTCGAAATGACGATCACCGTCAGGATGGCGGCGACGACGAGGAGGACCGACCCGACGATGCCCCCCACCAGCCGCCAGTCCATGGTGCGTTCAAAGCGGACGTTGATCCAGCGGTTGAGGATCGCGTTTTTCTCGGCCTCCGGGATCTCGTGCAGGACACGGTTCAGCAGGGGGATAAGCTCCGGCCACTCCTTGCGCACGCCGAAGGCTAATTGCAATTTGTAGGGGGTCGTGGCAGCCACCTTGAGGTTTTGAAGGCCGAGCTTCTGAGTGGCATAGGTGATCGTTGCCAGATCGCCCACGAACGCGTCCAGTTTTCCCTTTGATACCTTTTCAAGGGCGTCTTCGGTGGTCTTGACCGGGGCCCAGTTGCTTTCGGGATAATCCGCCTCAAGGTACTCCTGGGGGGCATGGCCCATGAGCACGGCGACACGGTTTGGGGTCAGAGCGCGGACGTTGCTGATGAAGGCGGCATCCTCACGGGTAACGATCACGATGGAGGATGTCAAATAGGGGGTTGTGTACAGCATCTTCTGCCCCCACTTTTCCATGACGACGACGCAGGGGATGACATCGAGATCACCGCCAAGGAACTTCTCGATCGCCTGCTCCCGGGATAAATCGGGCAGGGGCTGCATGTTGACGCCCAGGGCCTCGTTGACCCGGCGCACATAGTCTGCGGCGATCCCGGAGAACACCTCCAGGTTGTCCATGTACTGATAGGGGGGAAGTGCCGGGTCCACCGCCAGGCGGATGTCCCGATGGCGGGAAAGCCACTCGCGCTCATCGGCCGAGAGGTGGATGGCCGCGGCGCCCTCGGTTTCGCCGGCCGGGGCGATCTGAGCCTGAAGCGTGCCGCCGCAGGCGATCAGGAAGGCCAGAGCCAAAAGGACGGCTTTGGGTGCCGAAGCACTTGATCGTGCCGTTGTGCCTTTTCTTCGGCATACAGAAAAACCGGTTTGCAGCATAACCTCACCCCGCTGGGTTCGTCGCGAATCGTGATGGCCGGCTGGCCGCGTCGACAGTGGGTGTTACTCTATGAAGGCAAGCAGCAGGGCCTGGTCGTCGTCGGCCGGACGCCCGCCGGCAAACGTCTCCAAGTCCTGCATGATGCCGCTGACGATGTCCGCCGGCCCAGCCACACCGGGCCGCTCCACCTGCCGGCACACGCGTTCTTCGCCGTAAGGCATTTTTTCCGTATTGAACCGTTCGGACACACCGTCCGTGTAGAGAAGCAACCGGTCTCCGGCTTCCAGGCGGATGTCGGTCACGGGAACCTGCTCGTAGGGCGCATAGCCCATCGGAAAGACCCCGTCGCAGGGGACTTCGCGTGCCTTGCCCTCCGCGGGCCGGAAGAGGACCGGCAGGGGGTGGCCGGCCCGGGCAACGCGCAGGGCCCGGCGCTGGCTGTCGTAAACGGCGTAGATGGCCGTCACGAAGCTATCCCTGTTCACCTTGCACAGGTTGGTGTTGATGAAGTCCAGGACCTGGTCGGGCTCGCCGTGCAGCTCCGGGCAGCAACGGAACAGGGCGCAGGTCATGGCCATCATCACCGCGGCCGGGGCGCTGTGGCCTTCGGAGTCGGCCACCAGCAGGCCGCAGCGGCCACCCGGCAGCTCGACGACGTCGTAGTAATCCCCGCCGGCATAGCGGCTGGTCTCGTAGTGCTCCGCCAGCTTCAGGCCGGCGACGGCGGGCAGCCGCTCGGGCAAGAGCTTGCGCTGCAGCTCGGAGACGACCTTGAGCTCGTGCTCCAGCTGGTCGCGCTGCTCCTGGACCTCGCGGCCCAGCCGGTGGATGGTGAGGTGGGTGTCGACGCGCGCGATGACCTCTTCGGCCTGAAAGGGCTTGGAGACATAGTCCACCGCGCCCAGCTGCAGCCCCTTCACCTTGTCGGCGGTCTCGTCCAGTGCCGACAGGAAAATGACCGGGATCGGCGCGGTGGCCGGGTCGGCTTTCAACCGGCGGCACACCTCGAAGCCGTCGATCCCCGGCATCATGATGTCCAGAAGAATCAGGTCCGGCTTGGCTTTCTGGGCAATGGTGAGCGCCGTCTCGCCGTTCTTGGCGACCAGCAGTTTGCAGCCCACTCCCTTTTCGAGCAGCTGAAAGAGCATCTGCAGGTTGGTCGGGTTGTCGTCTACCAGAAGAATGGATTCGGTTGCCATTTTATTCCCTTCGCTACGAAATGTCCCCGCGGATGTCCTACTTGAAGCGGTTCATTGGCCCGGACATCCTGCAACAAGTTCATAGTATACAACAAATCGTTTGAAAACCACCAATAAACCCGCCCGGCAAACGATCGCCGCGGTCATCCCATGCGGCACCGTTTCAAGGGTGCTTGATTTGAAGGGCAGATGAGTCGTATGAAGGCGAGTGTACATCAGACCTCAATCGAGATCGGGAAGGAGCCAACCCATGAACGAGCGGACGGTGCCAACGGTGCCGAATCTGAACCTGCGCTTCGCAGACGAAACCGACGTCGAGACCATCCTGGGGCTGATCCGTGGGTTAGCGGACTACGAACGGCTGTCCCATGAAGTGACGGCCGACGCGGAAACGCTGCGCCGCTCCCTGTTCGGGGCGCGCCCCGTCGCGGAGGTCGTCATCGCCGACGTCGACGGCACCCCGGCGGGGTTCGCCCTCTTTTTCCACAACTTTTCGACCTTCCTGGGACTGCCGGGGATCTACATCGAAGATTTGTACATCGAGCCGGCCTGGCGCGAAAAAGGCATCGGCCGGGCCCTGCTCTCCTGCGTGGCCCGGCTGGCGAAGGAGCGCGGCTGCGGCCGCCTGGAGTGGGCCGTGCTGGACTGGAACGCGCCGGCCATCTCGTTCTATAAAAAACTCGGCGCCCGCCCGCTGGATGACTGGACCATTTTCCGGGTCACGGGAAACGCCCTCGATGAGTTGTCAGTCAACATCGGCTGAGAGCCTGAACCTGCGGGAGCCACTTCCAGCCGCGAAGCATGTATCCGCATCTATATCGTGGCTGGAATCCGCTGCCACCGCCAAAATCGCTGCTAAAAACGTTCCAAGCGGAACCACACCTGGGCGTCGAAGGGGATCCTGACCTTGCGCCGGGGCCCCTCCAGCTGCGGCACATTCTCGAAGCCGCCGACCAGGACTTTTTCAACCGACACACCGGCAATCCGGTAGCGGCCTTCGCGCAAAGGCGCCTCCATTTCCAGGACAACCTCCGGGGATGATAGAACATCGGCCACGTAGCGGTTGACGTGGACCTTGATCGGTTTTCCCGCTGCGGCATCCCATCCCGGGTCGCGGGCGGCGCGCAGGGACAGGAATTGAGCGAGCCACGGGTAATCGATGAGCCGGCCGATCGCAAGCGAGGTGAACACGCGGGAAGCCAATTCGGAGCGGGGTTTGGCGAAGGCCTCCGACAAAACCCGGACCATGGACTCCTTGTCGATGAAGCAAGGACGATGCTCCGGGTGGCCGGCGCGCAGCCGCAGCGTCGGCCAGTTCTCAGCCGCCTCCAGACTCAAGGAGCATTCCCCTGACGGGACGGATGCGATGACCGCCTCACCACCGGTTGCAGGAATGCTTGCCAAGAGAAGCAGGACAGCCGCCAAGAGAGCCCGAAAAGCCATCATCCCCCCAACCGCATCAGCCGCCACCTCGGGTGAGGCGGCTTATCATTCACCGATAGCAGCGACAAGCCTTTCGATCCCTTTTAAGAGATCCGGGGTGTCGTAGTAGGCGAAGCTGAGGCGCAGACAATTTTTCAGTCCCTGCCGGCTGGAGAACTTCGGGCCCGGCATGAACTCTACATTCCGCTCTTTTGCTTTGGCAAGGATTTCGAGCATGTCCCTGCCTTCAGGCAGGGACAGCCAGATGAAAAACCCACCGGAGGGCTCCGCGAATTGGACCGATGCCGGAAGTTCGCTGCGCAGCGCGGCACTCATGGCCAGCATCCGGCGGGAATAGGCCTCTTTCAGAAGGGCGAGGTTCTCATCCATCAGCCCCAGTTCCATGGCGCTGCGCACGACCCCGGAGGTGAAGGGGTTGAGCCCGCCGCCGCTGTCAAGAAGTCCGCACTGAACGATGCGCTCGATCAATTCCGGCGCGGCCTGAAGCCAGCCCAGGCGTAGCCCCGGGGCGAGGATCTTGGAAAACGACCCGAGCGAGATGACCTTGGCCGAGGTGCAGAAGGCCGCGAGCGGAGGCGGCGGGACCGCAGTGTAGGAGAGCGGGTGGTAGACCTCGTCGGCCACGACCAGGATGTCGTACCGTCGGCACAGCTCGGCCAGCTGCTGACGCCGGGCGGCGGAAAGGCAGGCGCTGGTCGGGTTGTGGTAGGTCGGGATGGTGTAAAGAAATGCCGGCCGGGTGTGCTTCAGCTCCTCTTCCACGGCGTCGATGATCAGCCCGTCGGCGTCCATCGGCAAGGCCACCGGTTTCAGCTGGTGGTCAGCGAAGATCTTGCGGGCCAGGAAGTAGGTCGGCTCCTCGACGAAGATCGTATCCCCCGCCCGGCTGAAGAGCGTGCAGATCATGTCGATCGCCTGGGAGGCGCCGTTGGTCACGAGCAGATGGGCCGGGTCGACCGGCATGCCGTAGATCCCCTCAAGAAACCCGGACAGGGCCGACCGAAAATGGCCGTCGCCCTGCTCGGCGCCGTAGGCGAGCAGCACACAGCCGGGCGCTGCCGTGCAATGGGCCGCAGCCTTCCGCATGGCCTCGGCCGGCAACAGCCAGGGCGAGGGCTGGCCGATCCCAAGGTCGATCATCCCGGCGGGGATCTCTTTCTGGGAGGAAGAAAATGTCGTCATCATGCAGCTCGGCAAATATTCTGATCACAGGATAATTGTAATCTGTCACGTGACAGATTACAAACGCAAGATAAAATTTCACCGAAATTTTATCTTGACATGCTTTATCCCTTTTGTCATATTGCCGCCGGTTTGATAGAAGAGGTTATCTCGTTCATGAGCACTCTGCCCTGCAAACACATCCGCCGTCGCAACCGCCGCCGTAGCAGCCGGCTCGGGCCGGGTGTTTTTTGCGCTGGAGATGAGTGAAACGACCATACCATGCGACGCAAAAAACCCCGGCCTCGGCCGGGGTTTTTTATTTCCGGGAAACGGCGGCTGCGACATCGGAAGGCTGACCTTTTACGAATCCAATTACGAATCCAACCAAATACCGAGGAGAATGGCGCAATGGCAACAGACAAGGTAAAGAAGGTGGTGCTGTCTTACAGCGGCGGGCTGGACACATCGGTGATCGTGCCCTGGCTCAAGAACAACTACGGCGGCTGCGAGGTCATCTGCTACACGGCCGACCTGGGCCAGAACGAGGATTTGAGCGGCCTCGATAAAAAGGCCGTCGCCTCCGGCGCGAGCAAGCTCATCGTCCAGGACCTGCGGGAGGAATTCCTGCAGGACTACGTCTTCCCCACCATGCAGGCCGGCGCGGTCTACGAGCGCGATTACCTGCTCGGCACCTCCATGGCCCGGCCCCTGATCGCCAAGAAGCTTGTCGAGGCCGCCGAGGCCGAGGGCGCGGAGGCGGTCTCCCACGGCTGCACCGGCAAGGGCAACGACCAGGTGCGCTTCGAGCTGACCGTAATGGCCTTGAACCCCAAACTCAAAGTCATCGCCCCCTGGCGCGAGTGGGAAATCAAGAGCCGCGAGGACGCCATCCGCTACGCCCAGAAGCACAACGTCCCGATCTCCCAGACCGAGAAGGACATCTACAGCCGCGACAGCAACATCTTTCACCTCTCCCACGAGGGCGGCATCCTCGAAAACCCCTGGAACGAGCCCGAGGAGAAGATGTACCAGCTCTCGGTCAGCCCCGAACAGGCGCCGAACGAGCCGGAACACATCGAGATCGAATTCGAGAAGGGCTACCCCGTCGGCCTGAACGGCAAGCGGATCTCGGGGGTCGAACTCTTCACCCGGTTGAACGCGATCGGCGGCCGGCACGGCGTCGGCCGGGCCGACATCGTCGAGAACCGCCTGGTCGGCATGAAAAGCCGCGGCGTCTACGAGACCCCGGCCGGAACGATCATCCGCCGCGCCCACCAGGCCCTCGAGAGCATCTGCCTGGACAAGTACACCATGCGCTACAAGGATTTCATCGCGGTCAAGTACGCCGAACTCGTCTACAATGGCCTGTGGTTCTGCCAGCTGCGGGAGGCCCTGGACGCCTTCGTCGCCACCTCCCAGAGAAACATCACCGGAACGGTACGGCTCAAGCTCTACAAGGGCAACGTTATCATGGCCGGACGCAAGAGCCCGCTCAGCCTGTACCGCGAGGACTACGCTTCCTTCGGCGAGGAGGACGTCTACAACCAGAAGGACGCCCACGGCTTCATCCAGCTCTTCGGCCTGCCGCTCAAGGTGGAGGCGCTGCTCGCCATCGACGGCGGCGGCGAGAGCCGCTACCGCAAGCCGGACTACGACAGGTTTAAGAGAGATTAGGTGTTTGGGTGTTTAGCGAAACACTAAACACCAAACACTCTAAACGAAAAAAGGAAACCAGCCATGCAAGCACGCTTACTGCTGTCCGACGGCACCCACTACGAAGGCCTTTCCTTCGGCAAGGAGGGCACCGCCATCGGCGAGGTGGTCTTCCACACCGCCATGTGCGGCTACCAGGAGATACTGACGGACCCCTCCTACCACTTCCAGCTGGTGACCATGACCTACCCCCAGATCGGCAACTACGGGGTGAACCCCAAGGATTTCGAGTCCCGGCGCATCTATGCCGCGGGTTTCATCATCCGGGAGTACAGCCCGATCGTCAGCCACTGGCAAGCCAACCGCTCGCTGGACGAATACCTCAAGTTCCACGGGGTCGTGGGGATCAGCGACATCGACACCCGGGCGCTCACCCGGCACCTGCGCGATCACGGCGCCCAGATGGGCTTGATCACCACGGCCGCCGAGCCGCTCGCGGTCCTGCTCGAACGGCTGCGGGGCGGTCAGAAGCTCGTCGGCCGCGACATCGTCAAGGACGTGACCACCGAGACCTCCTACGTCTGGCCCCTGGGAGAGGCGGCCGCACCGGGTCCGAAAAAGAAGTATCGCGTGGCGGTCTACGACTTCGGGGTCAAGTTCTCCATCCTGCGCTCCCTCTACACGTCCGGCTGCGAGCTCGAGGTCTTCCCGGCCGCCACCCCGCCGGAAAAAATCCTGGCCTGGAACCCGGACGGGATCTTCCTGTCCAACGGCCCGGGCGACCCGGAGCCGGTCGGCTACGCGGTGCAATCCGTGCGCGCGTTGCTCGGCAAGAAGCCGATCTTCGGCATCTGCCTGGGCCACCAGATCCTGGGCCTGGCGCTCGGCGGCCGGACCACCAAGCTCAAGTTCGGTCACCACGGCGCCAACCACCCGGTCAAACACCTGCAAACCGGGGCGATCGAGATCACCTCCCAGAACCACGGCTTCATCGTCGACATCGACAGCCTGCCGAAGGAGACGGTCGAAATCACCCACATCAACCTGAACGACCAGACGCTCGAGGGGTTCCGGCACAGGAAGCTCTCGGCGTTTTCGGTGCAGTATCACCCCGAGTCGGCCCCGGGGCCCCACGACAGCCAGTACCTTTTCGACCACTTCATCAAGGAGATGGAAGACTTCCATGCCTAAACGCAAAGACATCAAACGGATCCTGGTGATCGGCTCCGGCCCGATCGTCATCGGTCAGGCCTGCGAGTTCGACTACTCCGGCACCCAGGCCTGCAAGGCGCTGCGGGAGGAGGGCTTCATCGTCATCCTGGTGAACAGCAACCCGGCCACGATCATGACCGACCCGGAGTTTTCCGACCGGACCTACATCGAGCCGCTGAACGTCGAGGCGCTCGCGAAGATCATCGAGAAGGAGCGCCCCGACGCGCTGCTGCCCACCCTGGGCGGGCAGACAAGCCTGAACCTGGCGGTCGAACTCGCCCAGGGCGGTATCCTCGACAAATTCGGGGTCGAGCTGATCGGCGCCAACCTGCAGACGATCCAACTCGCCGAAGACCGGGCGCTCTTCCGCGATGCCATGCGCGAGATCGGACTCCAGGTGCCGGACGGCGGTGTCGTGCGCACGATCGAGGAGGCCATCCGGCTCGCGGAGCAGATCGGCTTCCCGCTGATCATCCGGCCCTCCTACACCCTGGGCGGGATCGGCGGCAGTGTCGTCTACAACCGCGAGGAGTTTCCGGCGGCCGCGCGCTGGGGCCTTTCGGCAAGCCCGGTCCACGAGGTGCTGGTCGAGCAGTCGGTCCTGGGATGGAAGGAGTACGAGCTGGAGGTCATGCGGGACCGGGCGAACAACTTCGTCATCGTCTGCTCGATCGAGAACTTCGACCCCATGGGCATCCACACCGGCGACAGCATCACGGTCGCACCGGCCCAGACGCTCACCGATGTGGAGTACCAGGCCATGCGGGACGCCTCGAAGAAGATCGTCGCCCGGATCGGGGTCGAGACCGGCGGGGCCAACATCCAGTTTGCGTTGAACCGCGACACCGGTGAGATGGTGGTGATCGAGATGAACCCGCGGGTGTCGCGCAGCTCGGCGCTCGCCTCCAAGGCCACGGGTTTTCCCATTGCGAAGATAGCCGCCAAGCTCGCTGTCGGCTACCACCTCGACGAGATCCCCAACGACATCACCCGCAAGACGCCCGCCTCCTTCGAGCCGGCCATCGACTACGTGGTGGTGAAGATCCCGCGCTGGGACTTCGAAAAGTTCCCGGGCAACGACCAGCGGCTGACCTCCCAGATGAAATCCGTCGGCGAGGCCATGGGCATCGGCCGCACCTTCAAGGAGGCGCTCAACAAGACCCTGCGCTCGCTCGAAAACGGCTGGTCCGGCTTCCACGGACGGGACAACGCCGCTCTCACCCGGATGAGCCGCCCGGTGCTCATGGACGACCTGCGCTCGGGCACCCCGGACCGGATCCTCAAGATCTGGCAGGCGCTCTCCATCGGCGTGAGCCCCCAGGAGATCACCACCGTCACCGGCATCGACATCTGGTTCCTGGAAAACCTGCGCCAATTGGTGGAGTTCGAGACCGTCATCGCACGCGAGTATGCCGAACGCAACACCCTGCGGGCCGAAACCCTGCGCACGGCCAAGCGCATGGGCTTTTCCGACAAGCACCTGGGGCTGCTCACCGGCAAGAGCGAGCGGGAGATCCGCAGCATCCGCAAGGCGGCCGGGGTGCTGCCCTCCTACAAGATCGTCGACACCTGTGCCGCGGAGTTCGAATCCTTCACCCCCTACTTCTACTCCACCTACGACCTGCAAAACGAGTCCGTCCCCTCCCCGCACAAAAAGGTGGTGATCCTGGGCGGGGGGCCCAACCGCATCGGCCAGGGCATCGAGTTCGACTACTGCTGTGTGCACGGGATCATGGCGCTGCGGGCTTTGGGGATCGAAGCCATCATGATCAACTGCAACCCGGAGACCGTGAGCACCGACTACGACGTGGCCGACAAGCTCTACTTCGAACCGGTGACCTACGAGGACGTGCTCAACGTGATCGAGCTCGAGAAGCCGGACGGGGTCATCATCCAGTTCGGCGGCCAGACGCCGCTCAAGCTGGCACTGGCCCTCGACAAGGCCGGCGTGCCGATCTGGGGGACTTCGCCGGACTCGATCGATCTGGCCGAGGACCGCGACCGCTTCGGCGCGCTGCTGGACTCGCTCGACATCGCCCACCCCCAGTACGCCACGGCCACCTCGGTGGCAGAGGCCCTCGAAGTCGCGAAAAAAATCGGCTTCCCGCTCATGGTGCGGCCCTCCTACGTGCTGGGCGGCCGGGCCATGGAAATCGTCTACGACATGGGCTCGCTCGAGAACTACATGCAGCGGGCGGTCAAGGCCTCCGAGGAGCACCCGGTCCTGCTCGACCGCTTCCTGGAGGACGCCTACGAGTTCGACGTGGACGCCCTCTGCGACGGCGAGCACACCGAAATCTGCGGCCTCATGCAGCACATCGAAGAGGCCGGCGTGCACTCCGGGGACAGCATGGCGGTGCTGCCGCCCTACCTGCTCAGCCGCGAGCAGCGCGACGACATCGTCGAAACCACCCGCATCATCGCAGCGCACCTAAAGGTCAAGGGGATCATCAACATCCAGTTTGCCATCCTCTACGACACCCTCTACATCCTCGAGGTGAACCCCCGGGCCTCGCGCACGGTGCCGTTCGTCAGCAAGGCGACCGGCATTCCCATCGCCAAGATCGCCGTGCAGGTCATGGCCGGAAAAAAGCTCGCCGACCTCGGCACCCGTTTCGCCGCCCCGGCGGACTACGTGGCGGTGAAGGAATCGGTCATGCCCTTCGACCGGTTCGAGAAGGCCGACGTCTTCCTGCGGCCCGAGATGCGCTCCACCGGCGAGGTCATGGGCATCGCGCCCACCTTCGGCAGCGCCGTCATGAAGGCCTTCCTCGCAACCGGGGTTTCAGTCCCCAAGACCGGCAAGGTGTTCCTGAGCGTGAACGACAACGACAAGGCGCGCATCCTGCCGATCGCGGAAAGCCTGCACAAGCTGGGCTACGAACTGGTGGCGACCCACGGGACGGCGGACTACATCCGCGGCCGGGGGATCCCGGTCGCGCCGGTGCTGAAGGTGAGCGAGGGCCGGCCCAACGTGGTGGACGACATCAAAAACAACACCATCAGCCTGATCATCAACACGCCGCTCGGCCACCGGGCGCGCCAGGACGAGTACGCCATCGGCTGGGCCGCCATCAAGTACCGGGTGCCGTTCATCACGACCCTTTCGGCGGCCGAGGCCATCGTGCGGGGCCTGCGCGCCAGCCAGAAGGAGCCGCAGGAGTACAAGTGCCTGCAGGAGTATTATCAATGAGCGCCGTTCCGGCGCTCATATATCAAACCCCGAAACAGGAACATAAGGTTGGTTGATGACCAACGGAGACCCTGAATGAGGTAACGCCATGGCGAACGATTGCATGGACCCGCCCCCGAAAGAGGTTCCGGACGAAAAACGGGTGAAGATCGCCTACCCCGATGTGATCAACGGGCACGCGGAAGGCCACTTCCCGATCCGCAAGGCGCGCATATCGGACGTGGAGAACCTGCTTGAGCTCGTGAACGGGTTCGCCGCCCAGAACCTGATGCTCCCCCGCGGCCCCCAGTATATCTTCGAGAACATCCGGGACTACGCGGTGATCGTCGACGACGGCCGGATCGTTGCCTGCGGCAGCCTGCACGTGCTCTGGAACGACATGGCGGAAATCCGCTCCATGGCCATCCACCCGGATTACCAAAAACAAGGGCTGGGCCGGCGACTGGTGGACTTCCTGACGGAAGAGGCCCGGCAGTTGGGGATCAAGAGCCTCTTCACCTTTACGCTGTCGGAGGATTTTTTCGCCCGGCTGGGATTCACTCGCAAGCTGCGCGACGAGCTACCCCCCAAGGTCTGGGGCGAATGCAGCCGCTGCCCGAAGTACTTCAAGTGCGACGAGGTGGGAATGGTGCTGGAGATTTAACAGGGTGTTGAAAAACAGCACCTCAGGCCTTGCCGGATATCGCCTGCAGCATGATAGAAAACACATCAGTAGTTTGGCTGTCACTGTATCGACAGTTCAGGCACATCCGTTTTTCTGTGATAGATGGACTACTTTGAAATTGTTAGCGACGGATCAAAACGCCCCGAAACGATCGGGTTCTGGGCATTGAGAGTTGCTCGGCGCACCTGCTGGGAGACATACACTGTCAGCTCTCCGATGGCCACCGAACCATTTTTATCGAAGTCGGCCGCTCCTTTTAGCCCTTCGAGCAGATAATAGCTGAAAACGCCGTGCCCCCCTCCCCACTCCCGGCCCTCCCGTGAAAACTCCTTGTCACGGGAGGCGCTGATAACGCAAATTCCTTCGCCAAGATCCGTCAGGTTTTGAATCCCGGAATTGATCGTGTTGACCTGGAGTCCCCGGCCGGTTCGGGCAGCCATGTCGAACGCCTGCCCGACTCCGGCGGAATGGCAGGCATCCGCCATGATGATCACCCGTTTGGCCTTGATGAATCTTTTCAAAGCGGTCTCGATGTCCCACATCGGAAAACCGCTAGCAGCTATGCTGTTGTATTTAGTGTTGTGCGGAAGCAGATAAAGGTTCTGAAGCGCATCAGGTGATTCCGGCGAACCGTGTCCGGCGAAATATATAACCACCAGGTCTTCTTCGATCGCCTGTTTCAGCCAAGCGAAGAGAGCCTCCTTGATGTTTTCGTTGGTGGCCTTGCGGTCTAAAAGCAGATTCACCCGTGAAGGAGCGAAACGGCCGCCATTGGGCGAAATAAGCCAGTTATAAACCGCTTGGGCATCGCGGGCTGCGTATCGCAGACTGGGAATTTGGGAATCCTCATATTCGGAAACACCGATGACCACCGCCCATCTCTGGCCGATGTCGCTGCGGTCACCTTGAGCCATCATTTCTTTTTTAGCGGCGCTCTTAGTTTTTTCATTCTGAAAAGTTTCTTCCCGCTTGGGGACCACAGGCTCGACGCGTGCCGTCGGTTGCTGGATTTTGGGTGGTTCCGGCTCAGCCGGCGTTTTCGCTTCAATGGGTTTGGCTGGGAGAGGCTGGCCCGTTTGGGCAACAGTCGGTCTTGCCGGCAGCAAATCGAACTCAAGTTCGTAAATGTCTAACGTTGCTATATCGGTGGTTTTATAGGAAGTTGCTAAACACCCAAATTCTAGCGTGTTGATTCCAACTCTGAGAATCTCCTTGGGGAAAGTAATTTTAGCACCGGGTCCAATAGTAACTAAGGGCAACTCGTTATCATTGACACTTATGGAGATACGTGATGCCTTAGTTGATGCCGTTGATATGCTCATTACGACTTTATCTTGATCGATAATTGAGGCGGGCAAGTCGACCTGCAGTATGCTCGGTTTATCGCTTATCACTTTAATTCTGGTAGTAAACGGCTTGGTGTAATCGTTCCATTTATAGATTGCTTTTTCAGAATCATTGGTCGGTGACTTCCTGGAGACTCTGGCAATTGGATCCCTCAGTTCGATTCGCAGATCGTAGATATCAATCATGCTATAATTGCTGTCCCTCAAAAATGCCAACTTGTTGGTTCCCGGCTTGATGACCCCCTGGCCAAGTACTACTCTGAGCCCGGGCCCCGGCATCAATGCGGGCAGCTTCCTCCCATTAACTGAGAGCAGCACTCGCATGCCATAGGTCCCACTGGTTAAGGAAGCTGAAACAATCAATACCACTTCTTTGTTTTCTACAACCGATTCGGGCAGGTCGACTTCCACTATTGCGGGCTTACTATCGTCGATTCCCGCTATGATAGTTCCAAAAGGCTTGCTATAGTCGGTCCATTTATAAACCGTTGTCTCGGCCCAGGCGGCCGTCGATAGAACGCATAGATAAACTAAAATGGGAATCATGAATGCGTGCATTTTCAGAGCCCTTGCGATCTCTTTGTGACGTCGGAAAAAACGGGTCAAGCGCCCTTGAGGTGTTTTACCAGATGCCCCAGCTCCGGGAAAATCAGCCGGCTGCAGGCGAGCTTGCAGGCATTGAGGCTGCCGGGCATGCAGAAAACGATGGTGGACCCGATGAGACTCGCCGTGGCGCGGGACAGGATGGCCGCCGAGCCGATCTCCTGCATGCTGAGTTGAGCGAAAAGCGGGCCGAAGGCGGTGAGCTTCTTGGCGAACAGGGGGCCGACCGCTTCAATGGTCACATCATGGGGTGTGATGCCGGTCCCGCCAGTCATGAGCAGGATTTCCGGAGTGATGGTTTCCACGATCTCGCGCACCGTCATGGTGATCGTGGGCGCATCATCGGGAATCACCCGGTGGTAGACGACGGAATGACCCAACTGTTGGGCCGTCTCCTCGATCCATTGCCCGCCGGTGTCCTCCTTGATGGTGCGGGTGGTGGAAAGCGTGAGGATGGCGATGGTGACCTGTCGGGGTGCGTCTTGCTTGTGCTCGTCGGTTCCCATGGATTTCCTTCCTCGATCGAGGGTAACTGCTCAGGTCTCAGGGTTCGGGCATTCAGGGTTCAGGAAATCCAGTAGGGCCGGCGGCGATTGGATTCGGGCGTATGCAAACGACCACATCTTCCAACCCTCGATAGGCTTCCATCGCTCTCTTCCGAACCCTGAACCTCTCTACCTGAAGCAATTTTACTGTCTACTTCACCCTTGGGCTCAAGATCAACCGGTTTTTTAATAACACCTCTTTTCCACGCACCCTCGGCCAATATGTACGGGAGCGGCACCTTGCCGCTCCCATTGCTGATAATCGCTTGATTTCATCAGGCAATTCCCCTATGCTCACCGTAACGAAACAGGAAGTTGGGGTATGAAGCATCCGTGTTCAGGGGTGATTCTGGCGGGCGGACTGGGCACCCGTTACGGCGGTGAAAACAAGGCGTTTCTCAAGGTGGGCGGGGTGCAGATCCTGGACCGCCTGTTTGACCTGTTTTCGGAGCTGTTCGACGAAATCATCATCGTCACCAACCGCCCGCGGGATTTTCTGGAATGGGATGCGCTGATTGTCACGGACCTCTTTCCCGTGCGCAGCTCGCTCACCGGCATCCATGCGGGGCTTTTCTACGCCAGCCACCCGTTTGCGTTCTTCTCCGCCTGCGACACCCCGTTTCTGAAAAAGGAAATCGTCGAAACGGTCCTGAGTGAGATCGAGCCCGGGGCGGACCTCGTGCTCCCGCACACATCGTCAGGCTTCGAACCCCTGTGCGCAGCCTACTCCCGGCGCTGCCTGAAGCCGGCGGAAATTCATCTGCGGGCGAACAAGTTCAAGATCCAGCTGGCGCTGAAAGAGTGCCGCATCAAGTCCATACCGGAGGATCGGCTGCGCGCGAAAGACCCCGGTCTGGTTTCGTTTTTCAATGTCAACACCCCGCAGGACCTGGAACGGGCCGAGCAGATGTTGAGCGCCGGCAAAACAACGGAGGCCGTATGGACATCGCCGCCATGATCGCCGACATCCGCAGACGCCCTGACTTTGGCAGAGTCGGGATGCTGCTGACTCATAACGGGGTCGTGCGAAGAACCGCCCGCGACGGCCGCAGCGTCCGGGGATTGCGGGTCAGCGTGGATCACGGGCGCCTGCAGCGGATCCTGAACGAACAGAGGATGCGTCCGGGGATCGTCGACATCCGCGTCGCGATCGCCGAAGACCGGGACCTGTCGGTCGGCGACGACGTCATGCTCCTGATCGTCGCCGGGGACATCCGCGAAAACGTGATTGCCGTCCTGACCGACACGCTGAATCAGATCAAGACGACCGTCACGGAGAAGACGGAATACCTTGCTTGATGGCTTTGTAAGAAGCCCAATTTCGGCGTTGCGCTTCATCCCGCTGTCGCTGCGGCGTACATCTAGTACGCCTCACTCCACAGGATTCGCGCGCCTTGAACGTGGGCTTCTTACAAAGCCATCGATAGCGACGAACATGCAGAGGTGACTCACCGATGGCTGAATTCACGCATCTCGACGAAGAGGGCCGCGTCCGCATGGTGGATGTCACCGCTAAGGCGCCGACCGAGCGCACGGCCCTGGCCGGAGGCGAGGTCCGCATGCGGGCCGAGACCTTCGAGCTGATCCGCGACGGGAAGGTGAAAAAGGGCAACGTGCTCGAAACCGCCCGGATTGCCGGCATCATGGCCGCCAAGCGAACCTCGGGCCTCATCCCCATGTGCCATCCGCTCAACATCACCCACGTCCAGGTCGACTTCGTCCTCGACGAGACGGCGCATGCCATCGGCATCCGGGCACGCGTGCGGGCCCTGGACCAGACCGGGGTCGAGATGGAGGCGCTCACCGCCGCGGCGGTGGCGGGGCTGACGATTTACGACATGTGCAAATCCCATGACCGGGAGATGACCATCTCCGGCATTCAGCTGCTCGAAAAATCCGGCGGCAAGAGCGGCACCTACAGACGGGAATCCCAACCATGACATGCGAACGCTTCCACGGTCCATCCCCGACGTTTCACCTATGGCGCCACCGGGGCTTTTTCCGCTATCGGTGGTTGATGATCGGCGTTATCCTGATTTTCGCCCTGGCCGGCTGCGAGACCACACCCAAACCCGCTCCCCAAGCGGTGCCGGAAGTTGTTTCGCTTAAAAAACTCTCGCCCTCCAGTTATCCGAACTTCACCGACGACCTGGACTACGACAACCTTGGGCGCGCCATCGCCCAGAGCATCGCCTATCTGCAGGCAGTGCCGCCGCAGCGCGAGGTCGAGTTCGGCCACGACCGCGTCAGCGCCGCGCACATTCTGAAATCGTTGCAGCGCTTCCAGGGCTTCATCCAAAGCCGCCCGCCCGCCCGCAGCCTGCAGGATTTCATCCGCGACAACTATCTGGTCTACCAATCCCCGGGCCGCAACGCCCGGGACGAAGTGCTCTTCACCGGCTACTACGAACCGCTTCTGCGCGGCAGCCGCACCCGCAAGCCCGAGTACGCCTACCCGGTCTACCCCCGGCCGGAGGATCTCCTCACCGTCGACCTGGGGACCTTTTCTGAAAAGTTCAAGGGCGAGAAGATCACGGGCCGGCTGGCCGACCGGGCGCTGGTGCCCTACTACGAGCGTCGCGAGATCGAGCAGGACGGCGTCCTGTACGGGAAGCTTCAGCCCATCGCCTGGGTCGACGACCCGGTCGACCTTTTCTTTATGCAGGTCCAGGGATCGGGCAAGATCGCGCTCGACGACGGTACGACGATCAACGCCCACTACGACGGCGGCAACGGCCGGCCCTACCGCAGCATCGGGCAGCTGCTGATTGACGAGGGCAAGGTTTCGCGCGAGGAGATGTCCATGCAGCGCATCCGGGCCTATCTGCGCGAAAACCCCCTCGAGATCCAGCGCGTGCTCAACCACAACCCCAGCTACATCTTCTTCAAAACCGGGCCGGGAGGCGCCCTGGGCGCGCTGAACGTCAGGCTGACGCCGGGCCGGTCGCTCGCCCTGGACCGCAAAATTTTTCCGCCCGCCGCGCTGACCTTCATCGAGACGAAAAAGCCGCTCGCCGAGGCCTCCGGCAAGATCCAGTCCTGGGTTGATTTCCGCCGGTTCATGCTGAACCAGGACACGGGTGGGGCCATCGTGGGGCCGGGCCGGGCCGATATCTTTTGGGGCGAGGGCCCCTACGCGGAGCTTGCCGCGGGGCATCTCAAGCACCCGGGCAAGCTCTATTTCCTCGTGCTCAAGCCGGAGGCGGGTGCGCCTTGACAGGCCACCCCCAAATCAGTAGAACTACCCCATTCCCGCCCTCATGCGCCGCGCCGGCCCGTCTCACTGGGATTTTTCCGCGGACGTGAGCGGCGTCACTTTTTTCGAGGAGCTGCCTATGTTTGGCATCGGCATGCCTGAACTGATCCTCATCGCCGTGGTGGCGCTGATCGTCCTGGGCCCGAAAAGATTGCCCGATCTTGCGAAATCCATGGGCCGCGCCATGCGTGAATTCAAGAAGGCCACCAGCGAACTCAAGGAGACCTTGCAGGTCGACAGCGAGTTTTCCGAGGTCAAGAAAGCGTTCACCGAATTTGAGTCGGACGTGAACAAGTCCATCCAGACCGAGGCCGGCGGCGCGGAGACGCCCGCCGTTTCCGCCGCAACCGACGCGGTGACCGCGGCTCCGGTTATTGCTCCGGCCGAAACCGCCCCGGAGCCCAGGGCCGCAGAAAAACTCGATGAGCTTAAAAAAGCCTTTGAAACCTGGAACGCCGGGCCGGCGCCATCCCCGCCGGAAGCCCCTGCCGCCACTGCCCCGCCAGCGGCCGAGCCGGCCTCTCCGCCCGACAAACCCAAATCGGCCTGAGCACGCTTCACGATGCTGCGCGAGGATGAACGACTCCCCTTCACCGACCACCTGGAGGAACTGCGCTCCCGGCTGATCAAGAGCGCCATCGCCGTGGCGGTCTGTTTCGCCCTCTGCTACGGGTTCAGCGAGCAGCTGTTCAACGTCCTGGTCTACCCGCTCATCCGCGTCATGCCAGCGGGCGGCAAGCTGATTTTCACCGGTATCCCCGAAGCGTTTTTCACCTACCTGAAGGTCTCATTTTTCGCCGGCATCATTCTGGCCAGCCCAATCCTGCTCTACCAGTTCTGGATGTTTGTAGCCCCGGGGCTTTACGGCAAAGAGCGGCATGTGCTGGGCCCGGTCATTGCGATCACTTCGTTTTTCTTCATGGGAGGAGCCCTGTTCGGTTATTTCGTCGTGTTTCCCTTCGGGTTTAAATTCCTGCTCGGCTTCGGCTCGGATTTCATCCGCACCCTGCCCTCCATGCACGAATACCTCGACTTCTCCATCAAACTCCTGCTCATCTTCGGGCTGTTGTTCGAGTTGCCCGTGCTGCTGGCGCTCCTGGCGCGGCTGGGCATCGTCTCCGTCGATTTTCTGAAACGCAACCGCAAGTATTCCGTCATTGGGGCCTTCGTGGTCGGCGCGTTCCTGACGCCCGACGTGGTCTCCACGATCCTGATGGCCATCCCGCTGATCATCCTATATGAAATCGGCATCTTCGGCGCCAAATGGCTGACGCGGAAAAAAGCCGTGGCCGACGCTGAAGACAAGCCGGTTTAGAACTCGGAGGGGCGCTGTCGGACGCTTAAGATTATTGACAAGCCTGGCGTTCGTTGGTAAAAAATTAGAATGTTCCTGAGTTGGGAGATTGTGTGGTCATTGGCCAAGAACCATGAACTCAAAGGGGGAGAAGGAGCGGCTATGAGGAGAAAAGGCGTTGTGTTTTCGGTGCTGGTGGCCGTGGCCTGCCTGTTCTTCGCGGCGGGTCTTTACGCGGCGGTGAAGGATGTGGTCAAGATCAACTCGAAGGATTGCACCGCGACCAAGGGCGAAGTCCAGTTCAGCCACAAGAAGCACTCCGAGGATTATGTCAAGGCCTATCCCAAGCTTTATCCGGCCGGTTGCGGTGACTGCCACCATGATGCCAAGGGCCAGCCGCTGAAGGATCTCAAGGCCGACAGCAAGGTCCAGTCCTGCATCGAATGCCACAAGAAATGCGGCGAGGCCCCCAAGGGCAAGGATGCGCCCAAGCTCGACCAGAAGCAGAAGCTCGACTACCTTGGCGAGGCCGTCCACCAAAACTGCATCAGCTGCCACAAGGAATTCAACAAGGAATTCAAGCCCAAGAAGGCCCCGGTCACCTGCAACGACTGCCACCCGAAGAAGGGCTGAAGCGGATCCGCTTCTAAAGGTTTCAATATTAAAGGCGGGCATCATCCGATGCCCGCCTTTAATATTGGCGAGCTCGCAAAGCCTCACACTGCGAAAGCTTTGTATAAAGGCCAATATACGAAGTCATCGAACCTTGTATAACACCAGCCCGATCCATCGGTCCTCCGCAACCGACCACACGCATTCGAACCGCTGCCGGCCGTAGGCGGCCACCACCGCGGCTTGCTCCTCCTGCTGAACCCCGGAGATCACCAGGGCAGCGCCGGGCATTGTCAGGGCGGCGATTGCTGCGGCCAGGCGCGCGAGTGTCGGCAGCCGCAGGTTCGCAACCACCAGGCTGAAGAGACCGTCGAGGCCTTCGACGCCGCGGTCGGAGATCTCGATGCGGCCGGCCAGGCCGTTCAGCCTCACGTTGTGGCTGGCTTCAGCCACGGCACAGGGGTCGATGTCGAGGCCGACCCCGTTTTCGATCCCGAGCTTGACCGCCGCGATCGCCAGCACCCCGCTGCCGGTGCCGATGTCCAGAGCGCGGCTGCCGGCGCACCGGTGCACCGCAGCCTCCCGGCGCAACGCGAACTCGATCCCTCGCAGGGACAGGCGGGTCGTGGGGTGCCGGCCGACGCCGAAGGCCGCTCCCGGACGGAGACGCACGACGATATCCCCCGACCCCCGAGGCACCTCGCGGTCGGGCGGGCTCAGCACGATGCGCTCGGAAACCCGCACCGGTCGGTCGAAGGAGGGCTCGAGAAAGGTGCGGCCGTGCTCGGCGGTGTAAGTGAGTGCTCCCGCCGTTACCAGCTCACGAATGGCCGCCTGCACTGAGGTTTTGGGAAAAACCGGGGGGTGCGACAGGGCCTTGAGAATGTCGGCCGGCGTCTGGCGCCGACCCGCGATGAGTTTCAGCACACGCTCCCGGAGGTCTCCGGCGGGAGCACCGTCAGCCTCCGGTGCGCTTGGCTTTGTATGCGACGGCATTGCGGATCAAGGCACTTGCCCAGCCGGGTGTCCCCAGGGCGTGAATGTGGGTGTAGGTGGCAAGAACATTCTTGTGGACGATCCCGTCCCGGTCGCCGTGGATCCCGGCCCCGCGCTGCATGCGGAACACCAGGTCGCGTTCCCGACCGGACCACCGCAGCACCCGGGAGTAGTGGAACTCGTGGCCGCGAATCTCGGTGCCGACCGGATAGTACGGGTTTTCGCCCTCCACGCTGACGACGGTGTAGCCGTGTCCCTGGGGGCGCTTGAACAGCCCGAAGGAGACCGGGAGGATTCCCGCCATGGGGTAGGTCCGGCCTTCCAGGACCAGTTCCTCGCC
>DATITS010000039.1:0-6457 GCA_035467535.1 Desulfobacterales bacterium | reverse complement strand
GATCGCCACCGGCACCGACATCAAGCCGCTCGAAATCGTCGTGTTCATGCGGGCGGTCAAGTCGCGCACCTTCTTCGAGCAGATGAAAGGCCGCGGCGTGCGCGTCATTTCCGAGCACGACCTGCAGCAGGTCAATCCCGGCCCCGTCCGCAAGGACCACTTCGTCATCGTGGATGCCGTGGGCGTGTGCGAAGCCGACCGCACCGACTCGCGGCCCATGGACCAGAAGAAATCCATCCCCTTCGAAAAACTCCTGCAGGCCGTGGCCCTGGGCAACACCGAGCCCGAAGTCCTCTCCTCGGTCGCCGCGCGCCTGGCCCGGCTGGACAAGAACCTGATCGAGCCCGACAAGGTTAAAATCGCCGAAGCCGCCGGCGGCGCGACACTCAAAGACCTCGCCGGCCGCATCGTCGCCGCCCTGAACCCCGACAACCTGCCGCAGGCCGCTAATCCCTCTGACCCCGCGGGAGAACCCACAACAATTCCCTCTCCCCCTGCGGGAGAGGGCCAGGGTGAGGGGGTTTATGCCCTCCAAGCCCGCATCGAAGCCGTCAAACCCCTCTACAACCCCAAGCTCCGCAACCTGCTCATCGAGCTAAAAAAGAAAAGCGAGCAGATCATCGACAGCATCACCCCGGATGCCGTGCTCGAAGCCGGCTTCTCCGAGGCGGCTCGCGAGCGGGCGCGCAGGACCGTCGAGTCCTTCGAACAGTTCATCGCCGACCACCGGGACGAGATCACCGCCCTGCAAATCCTCTACAGCCGCCCGCGCCGGCTGCCGCTTCGATTCGAGGACCTCAAGACCCTGGCCGAAACCCTGCAGGCCCCGCCGCGCCTGTGGACCGAATCCCAGCTCTGGCAGGCCTACGCCGCCCTCGACAAAAGCCGCGTCAAGGGCGCCAGCCAGCGCCGCATCATGACCGACCTCGTCTTGCTCGTGCGCTTCGCCATGCACCAGGAAAACGAACTCGTCCCCTTCCCAGAGCGCGTGGCTGCCAACTTCAAAGCCTGGCTCGGCCAACAGGAAGCTGCCGGCCGCAGCTTCACGCCTGAGCAGCGCAAGTGGCTGGAAATGATCCGCGACCACATCGCGGCGAACCTCGGTATCGATGTGGATGACTTCGAGTACGCACCGTTTGCGCAGGAGGGCGGGATCGGGAAGGTGCATCAAGTATTCGGCGATTCGCTACCCTTAGTCTTAGCCGAATTGAATGAGAAGCTTGCCGCATGATGGCTGGAGATCTACCGAATTTAACAGCCCGGCCTTCTGCAGCCCAATCGAGGGAGCGGAAGCTTCGACCCCTTGCCGAAATAGCCGACATCCTCGATTGTAAGCGTGTTCCCGTGAACTCTAAGGAAAGAGAAAATCGGACGGGGAAGATCCCGTACTATGGGGCAACCGGGCAAGTAGGCTGGATTGACGACCACCTTTTTGACGAAGAACTCGTTCTTCTTGGTGAAGATGGCGCACCTTTTCTTGAGCCCTCCAAACCGAAGGCATACATAATACGCGGCAAATCATGGGTGAATAATCATGCGCATGTGCTTCGCGCTCGTAAAGTTCCAGCTGGTTGGCTTGCCCACTATCTAAACACAATTTCGTATGATGGGCTGGTCACTGGAACTACACGCCTCAAATTAACGCAAGCGGCTATGAGACAGATCCAGATACCAGTTTTATCTTATTCAACGATGCAGGGCATCGTTGCCGAGATCGAAAAACAATTCTCCCACCTCGACGAAGCCGTCGCCAACCTCTATCGCGTCAAGGCCAACCTCAAACGTTACAGAGCCGCTGTAGCCCTTCCACCGCTCATTGAGCAATACCGTATCGTTTCAGAAGTTGACCGCTGCTTAACCTTGAGCCGCGAACTCAAGCAGGCTATACAAACAAACGAACAGCGGGGAAATTTAATTAGACAATCAACACTTGCGTCGGTATTCAACGCCCAATGATTGGTTTTTTTCTATGGAGCGTGAAGAGTTTTTTAATGAGCTAAGATCTAAAGCAACCGAAGATCTCGCGCGTTTTTACTTTGAGCGCGAAGAAATTATTGCTTTTGATGGACGAGAATCATACCTATTGTTCAAGAATTTTGTCATGAACGAACTGGTTGAGGCCGAGTATGTCGCCGAGAGATATCGGCTCATAGGTTAAGGACGACAGGTATATTCAATCTGTAGAAATTCACCTAATCGATGAATTACAGCATACAGAATATACCATCCATCAATGGGCCTATCCGATGGATTAGTTCAAAGTTCCTGAGCGAATTGGATCCTTCTATAGTTTCTCATAGCACTTGTCCATTTTTTATGATTGTCCATGTTTCGTGGCCAAGTTATAATTATGGACAAAAAATCCAGTAATCCCCTGCATTGCCGGAAATCATTCACCGCGACTGCCTATTCTGTGATCATCAGGAAACCTATTTCGAAACAAGGCGGCCAGCCCCGTAATCTACCGTTCATAAAGCTGACAGCGAGGCTGGCTGATTTAGAGCTTTATTTTGTCCACTATTGACATTTGTCCATGTTTCGTGGACAATACTAATAAATGGACAAAAACTACATACTCGCTGACAAGAACCTGATCGATACGGCGTTGGCTGCCGTGCGGGAGCTTGGAATCGACGCAGAGGTCGAGCGGCGGCAGCCCAAGCTTGGCCGTGCTCAGGCGGATGCGTTGATCCGGGTGCGGCACGGAGACCAGGAGATCCTGTACGCTGCGGAGGTGAAGCGCGGCCTGCGCCCGGCCTTCCTGGGAGCAGTGTTGCAGCAGCTCGAGCGCTTGGGTGAACAGGCATTGCTGGTGACCGACTACGTGACGCCGCCGCTTGCCGATGAGCTGCGCGCGCGGCGTGTGGCCTTTATTGACACTGCCGGAAACGCCTACCTGGATCGGCCGCCGTTGCTGGTATGGGTCAAGGGGCAGCGGCCGGCAAAGCGCGCCGCGGCGCAGACTGCCGGCCGCGCTTTCCAGGCAAGTGGTTTACAGGTGGTCTTTACGCTGCTGTGTCACCCTGAACAGGCCGATCTTCCTTACCGTGAGATCGCCAAGCTGGCCGGGGTTGCCCACGGCACGGTGGGCTGGGTAATGGCGGAGCTTCCCAAGCTGGGCTTCGTAGCCGAAGTCGGCGGGAAGCGTCGCTTGTTGCAACCTGAGCGTCTGTTGCAACAATGGGTGGAAGCATACGCGCGCACGTTGCGAGCGAAGCTGGTCCTCGGCCGGTTCAAAGCGGAAAAACTGAATTGGTGGGAAACAGTCGATCCGCTCAAATATGAACTGACGATGGGTGGCGAGGGGGCGGCGGCGCGATTGACTCGCCACCTGCGCCCCGGGACCCTGACCTTTTACGGGGAAAAGGTCGAGCCGCGCTTCCTGCTCGATCACCGTCTGAGAACCGACCCGGCCGGCGAGGTGGAGATTTTGCGGCGCTTCTGGGGCTTCGACAACGACGATCCGGCGCTCACTCCGACCCTGCTGGTTTATGCAGACCTGCTCGCCATTGGCGATGCACGCTGCCTTGAAACGGCTAAGCGACTATATGACGGTTTACTCCCTCGACTTGGCCGATAAGCAGGAGCTCGCCTTCCTGGCAGAACTGATGGCCGATGTGCGCACGGCGGCCCCAGATGGTCGATTTCTGTTGGTCGGCGCAATGGCGAGTGATTTGCTGCTTTATCATGCGCATGGGATTCGGGCGGCCCGGGCAACATCGGATGTCGATCTGGCATTGGCCGTGGCAGACTGGACGGAGTTTGGAACGCTGCGCAGCGCGTTGCTCTCCTCGGGCGCCTTCAGCCCTCACCCCAAGGTCGCCCACAAGTTGTTTCATCGGGGGCGGCAGGAAATCGACTTGATTCCCTTCGGTGGAGTGGAGCGGGACGACGGCACTATTGTCTGGCCGCCGGAAGACGATTTTGTTATGGGGGTGTTGGGGTTCCGCGAGGCGCTGGCATCATCGAACGACACTCTGCTCCCACACGGGTAACGGGTTGCCGCAGTGGCGCTGCCGATGCTGGCGGTACTCAAAGTTTTTGCCTGGTCGGAGAGGCGGGCGAGAGAACCGCGCAAGGATGCACCCGACCTTTTATTCATCTTGATGAAATATCTGGATGCCGGCCAGGGTGACCGGCTCTACAACGAAGCGCCCCAACTTTTCGATGCCAGTGACTTCGATTATGAACGGGCTGGGGGCTGGTTGGCAGGCCACGATGCTGCGGAACTGATTCGTCGCCACAGTCCTGATCCAGGGCGTATCGAAGAGAGGCTCCAGTCGATCCTCACGCCGGAGATTGACCCTGGCGGTCCATTGCGTCTGATCGGGGAAGTCGTTGATATGGATATGAGCGCGGAGCGTGCGCTGAAGCTGCTCGCGGCTTTTCTTGCCGGATTCAATGGGGAACAACGCCCGTGAACCCATCGACCATCGTCCAAAAGCTCTGGAACTAATGCAACGTCCTGCGCGACGACGGGATGAGCTACGGCGATTATGTCGAGCAACTCACTTACCTGCTGTTCCTCAAGATGGCGGATGAGCGCTCGCGGCCGCCGTACAAGCAGCCGAACCCGATTCCGGCAAGCTACGCCTGGCCGACGCTGACGGCGAAGGATGGCGACGAGTTGTTCGACCACTACCGCCACCTGCTGGAAAAGCTCGGGGCCGAGAAGGGGATGCTGGGGCTGATCTTCGGCAAAGCCCAGAACAAGTTCCAGGACCCGGTCAAGCTGCGGCGGGTGATCGTTGACCTGATCGACACCGAAAACTGGTCGTCGATGAGCGCCGACGTGAAGGGCGACGCCTACGAGGGGCTGCTCGAGAAAAACGCGCAGGACACCAAGTCCGGGGCCGGCCAGTACTTCACGCCGCGTCCGCTGATCCGGGCCATGGTGGATGCGGTTGCACCCCGGCCCGGGGAGACGATCTGCGACCCGGCCTGCGGCACCGGCGGGTTTTTGTTCCTGGCGCACAACTCCATCGTGGCGCGCCACCCGAACCTCATCAAGGACGAGAAGCGTCGACTCAAGGAGGGCACCTTCCGCGGCTGGGAGTTGGTGCAGAGCACGGCGCGGCTGTGCGCCATGAACCTGATGCTGCACGGCATCGGTTCTGAAAAAAACGTGTCGATCGCGGTTGCCGATGCATTGGCGGCCGACCCGGGCGAGCGTTTCGACGTGGTGCTCACCAACCCGCCCTTCGGCAAGAAGTCGAGCACCATGATCGTGGGCGAAAACGGCAAGGTCAGCACCGAGAAGGACCTGATCGAGCGCGACGACTTCTGGGCCACCACCTCCAACAAGCAGCTCAACTTCGTGCAGCACGTCAAGACCCTGCTCAAACCCCACGGCCGCTGCGCGATCGTGGTGCCCGACAACGTGCTCTTTGAGGGTGGGGCCGGGGAAACGATCCGCCGCAAGCTCCTGCACGAATGCGACGTGCACACCCTGCTGCGGCTGCCTACAGGGCTGTTCTACGCCCAGGGGGTCAAGGCCAACGTGCTCTTCTTCGACCGCAAGCCGGCCGCCGAGACGCCCTGGACCAAGCGGCTTTGGATCTACGACCTGCGTACCAACAAGCACTTCACCCTCAAGACCAACACGCTCAGGCGCGAGGACCTGGACGAGTTCGTCGCCTGCTACCACCCGGAAAACCGCCACGACCGGAAACCCACCTGGTCGCCCGAGAGCCCGGACGGCCGCTTCCGCGCCTACGACTTCGAGGAACTCGTCAGCCGCGACAAGGCCAGCCTGGATATCTTCTGGCTGAAGGACGAAAGCCTCGCCGACTCCGAGAACCTCCCGCCGCCGGACGTCATCGCCCAGGAGATCGTGCAGGACCTGGAGGCGGCGCTGGAGCAGTTCAGACTTATCGCGGGGGATTTATCAGAGCGTTGAGAAGCACGACTTGATCAAGACCCTGTTAACGTCCTTTGGGTTTCAGCCGCCGGCTGCGGATGCCCCAGAGAAACAGCTTGATCCAGTCGAAGCCGAGCAGCATTAGCTGGGCGTCGTCTTTTTTTATCCTGTTAAACAGATCCGGTTTGACAGCGAAGCGCTTGAGGAAGCTGCTGCCGAAGACGAACTCGCGGAAGCGGTCGACGTTGTAGGCGGCCATGAAGGCCATCTTGGCGCGCGTGCCGGTCGGGCCCTCCGCGCCCCAGGGGTCGTTTTGAAACAGCCGCCGCAGCTCGGCCCAGCCGATGGTCATGCGGTGGTAGCTTTCGGCCTCCTGGTCCTGCACCCACTCGGGAACGGTCCACTGCTTTTCTTCATGCCGCCCCAGGCAGAAATCAGGCGGCCGGCAGAAAAAGACCGGTTCGTCGGCATCGGTTTCGGCATCATGCAGCAGCCCCTGCTCCAGGGGAAAGGTACGGCAGGTGTCGGGGCGGTCGGGGTAGACGCTGCAGCCCTCGGGAGTCAGAAACGGGCAGGTCTTTTCCTCGTTTTCCGCCA
>DATITS010000038.1:0-5637 GCA_035467535.1 Desulfobacterales bacterium | reverse complement strand
TGCTCACCCAGGGTACGGTTTTCTGCCAGGCCATGGCAAAGATGCGCTCGCCGCGCTCTTCGATGCGGATGCCGTCGAAGGGGGCGATCTGCGGAAACGGCGACTTTTCCATGGGCGCCCCGGCGGATCGCGGGCGGGTTTGGTAGACGCCCTCGCGGTTGACCAGGAAGGCCTCGGCCTTGAAGTCGCCTGCGCTCGCGGCAACGAAGCGCTCGAAGAAATCGGCATCCACGGTGGCGCGCAGGATCCAGAGCCCGTCCGCATCCTGCTGCGTGACGGCGATGATGAAGTGCGGGACCTGACGATATCCCAGGTAGACGTCGCTGATGAAGATGCCTTTCTCCACCGTGGGCGGGAACCAGAAGTGATCCCGGTAGTTGCGCGCCATCAGGTCGTAAGGGCCGACATAGGCCCGGTGGTTGCCGTCGGAATCGATGACTCCCAGGTCGCTGAAACAGGAAAGCTCCTGCTGCAGGGAGCGGTAGGCGCGTCCGAGCCCGCCGGCGCCCGTGAGCTGCGCAAACCCGACGTTGGCCGCCAGCAGCCTGAGGTCCGAGGCCCGTTCGGACAAGAACTGGTCGATCACGGTGCGGTGGCCCTGGACCTGGAGACGCAGGGTTGCGACGGCCTTTTCTTTCAGGGCGCCGGTCGTGTAGGCATAGATGACGCTTCCCAGGAGCAGCAAAGGCAGGAAGGCCGCGGCGAGGAGCAAGACCACCACGAGGTTCCACAGGCTGCGGAAATAGGGGAAATCCCCGCTTTGAGAGGAGCCCTTTGCGATACCGTTCGCGGACATGGCTGAATGCCTCCTGCGATAGAGGTATTTTAGCGCTTCAGTCAAAAGGAACTAAACGACCGTCTCAGCGCGACAGATGTTGCAGCACGTCGTTCAGCCGGACGATGCCGGTGACCCGGCCGTCTTCGATGACCGGCATGCAGCGTACGTTGGTGTCCAGCATACGGCGGGCGACCTCCGCCAGGTTGGCCTCGGGGTCTGTCGCCACCGGGTGCCCCGGGCGCATGATGCTGCGCAGGGGCTCTGCCGGGAGCCACTCCGGGTGACCGGTCAAATCGGCCCATTCGATGGAGCGCTCGGGTCCGTGTTGCCGGGCGGCCGCCAGCAGGTCGCGGCGGGCGACCACCCCCTGGAACCGGTTTTCCGCGTCCAGGATGTAGAGCTCGTCCCTGACGCTCATGCCCGGCTCCCGCATGAAAACACCGAGGGCCTTTTCCAGCGGGTCTTCGATATCCAAGCGGATAAAGGACGGCCAGGTGATTTCCTTCACCACGTGACGGGGCCACAGCACGGGGTGGCGCCGGATGTCCTCGATCTCGTGGGCCTCGGTGATTTTGGCAACCAGGTCCTCGATGTCGCAGGGCTTCATGAGGTAGTCGAGCGCGCCCTCGCGCATGGCCGCAATGCCGGTCTCGACGTTGGCGTGCCCCGTGAGCATGACGACCTCGGTCTCGGGGGAGATCTCCTTGATCTTCTGCAGTGTCTCGATGCCGTCCATGCCCGGCATCTTGACATCGAGCAATACGACATCGAAGCCTTCGCTTTTTTCGACGGCGGCCACCCCGGCTGCGCCGTCGAAGGCGGTTGCCACCTCGAAGCCGCGGCCGCGCAGGAGCTTGGCCAGGTTCTGAACGAAGCGCTCCTCGTCGTCGACCAGCAGCACGCGGATGGGGTTGCCCATGGCGCCTCCGGTTTTTGAGGTGTAACTACGCGAGTAAAAGGGTTCGGGGTTCAGGGTTCAGGCAATCAGCAAGAGGAGGCACCATAGTTCTCCCTATTCTCCCTGTCTGCGTGCGATGCACAGGCAGGCCGCATGGACGATTGGGGCCGGCAGACTCCGGCAACTGCTTCTTTCCTGAACCCCGAACCCTGAACCCTCACCACTTGAATCGTTACTGAAAACGAACCTCATTTTCATCCTTCGTTGTGCCCGCCCCGGGCATGGGGGTTAGTAGGTACTGTGGGGTTTGGAAAAAAAACCCCGGCCCATGGTGAATTTACCATGCGGCCGGGGTGGACGCAAACCCGAAGAGGGCTTCGGGGGAATAAGATCGGTCGATGCCCTCCGCCCTCAGGCGAAGTGGAACATCAGGGCGGCGACCAGGCTCGCCATCAGGAGCGAGTTGGCCAGCTTGCCCTTGCGGATCGGGTGGAAGTGGGCGTCGTTCCGGCGATGGCCGTGGGGGCAGGTGTAGGTCCACCCCTTTCCGGACTCCTCCCGTTCCCGCTGCACCAGCTCGGCGCAGAACCCTTCCTGCGGGCTGCCCTTGGTGCAGGTCAGGCGCTGACCGGTCAGGTGGGCGACCAGGTTGAGAACCCAGTTCCAGGTCAGTGCGATGATGAAGAGGATCACGAGCATCACCTGGAAGCTTGTCGATGTGAACCCGATGTCGGCCAATGCCCGGCCGAGGCTCACCGTGGCCAGGGGGCCTTCCACGCCGCCGAAAAAGCCGAGGTAGTAAAGGCCGAAGCTCACGGCCATCACGATCATGTTCAGCCCGAAACCGACTTTAAATCGTTGGGCAGGGCTGCTTCCATGGGTTTGGTTCATCGTCGGGTCCTCTTTTTTCTTCTTCGTCATTTGGTTTGGAATTGGGGACCCCGTTTCCGGGGTCCCCTTCGCAAGGAGGTCAGCAGGCAGCGAACGGGGGTTCCTCCTTGTGGACTCGGGTCAACCACCACCTACCCCAAAATCTTCTTGAGGTCCGGCCAGGCTTTGTAGGTGGCGTAGAAGGCCAGGATCACGCTGTAGAAAGGCACCACGACCTGCCAGATCTTCTCGGGGAACACCCGGGTGGCCCAAGGGGCGACCACCGCCGAGAGGATGGTTGCGATCATCATCGAGGGCAGCAGCAGGTAGTCGACGACCACCCCGCCGGAGAGCATCAGCAGCCAGACGATGATCGAGAAGGTGGAAACGGTGCCCTCGGAGATGGCGGTCACGGCCATCATACTCTTGGCCGGCACGCCGGCCAGCAGCCCGCCGATGGTGACCACCGGGCCGTAGCCGCCGCCGCCGATGCCCTTGTTGAAGCCGGCCAGGGTAGCGAAACCGATCATCATCTTCGGGCGGTATTTGCGCTCGCGCTTGGACACCCCCTGGTAGAGGGAGATGACCCCCATCATGAGCAGCAGCATGCAGACGTAGAGGGTGATCCACACCTTGGCGAACTTGAAGACGGCGTAGACCGCGGTTACCGAGAAGGCCACGGCCAACATGCCCGGGATGGCGATGTAGAACCAGAGCTTGATGGTCTCCGACATCGGTTTGAACTTCCACTCCACGTTCTGGTACTCGGCGTGCAGGAAGGTGCCGATCAGGCCGGCCACCCCCTGCTGGATCATGACCACCGGGACGATCTGCTTGGGGTTGAAGCCCATCACCAGCAGCAACGGGGTGATGGCGGTGCCGAAGCCCATGCCGGCCGTGGCGTCCATGAACTCGAAGGCCATGGCGATCCAGACGACGCTCCATATGATGGCCCACTCGTTGGTGCCCGTCCACCCGGCCGCTTTGACCCAATCGGAGGGGATGCGCTGGGTGAACTCGAAGGGGTTGCCGGCCAGCCAACAGCCGATCAGGAACACGACGAACAGAACGCCGATGCCATAGAGTGCCGCCATGATCTGGCCTTTATCGGGCATGAGCCGTTCCCATGGGGTTTTTTCCTTGTCGAGCTGTTGCGCGATTTCCCATCCTGCTTTTCTAACCTGTTCTTCTGCCATACTGCACCCTCCTATTCGTTTCGATTCGGGTTTAAGCCAGCGGGCGGCTCCACCGCTCCGCTTCATGCCGATCATTACCGGACAGATCCTAAATCAAGATGCATGCCAAAATCCCGGGGCCGCCTGGGCGACCCCGGGATTTTGTTTTAAGGTATTAATTTTATACGAGATACATGCTGGAAAAATCGTGCCTGCAAAGTTCGAGGAGCTGCGGACGACGCTGAGGGTGTAAACTCATGAGTGACAGGTTTCTTTTCGGATGAACTCGCTGGGAGACACGGGCGGGGGGGTATCTCTGGTGTGGAGGACCTGGTACGGTGGAGACGCTGCAGCGCGGGGCGGCCGCCGTGTCAAACAGGCTAACGGTTTGTGCCATCGGATACGGCAAAGGCTTCAGTTGCGGACGTTTGTTGGCATATCCCTTGCTAATTCCTAACAGCCGAGTACAGGGCCGCATTGAGTTTGCTTTGCGGGCATTGTGCCGGAGCAGGACTGACAGGAGCGCAGCTACGATGACTTCACGCAACATTGACCCCATCATCCGGCCCTGCACCGAAGACCTGCCGCTGGAACCCAGCGTCGGCATCGGCGAGAAGATCACCCGCGCCATCGAGCTGATGGTCAGCCACAATATGAGCCGCATCGCGGTCGTCCGGAACCGGCGCGCCGTCGGGATGATACGGCTGGAGGACGCCTTTCAAGAGATCGGGCTGGAGATGCCGGCCAAATAAAATTACCGCATGCTCAGAAAGGCATGCGGTAATTTTATTTTTGATAAAGTTGACTTTTTTCTGTGGGAGCGGCATCTTGCCGCGATGTTCTCGTGGCTGGAAGCCACTCCCACAGAAGCAGAATATCGCCGGGCGCCATACCCTATTCCCTTTAGGTGCTGCTCCGCTATCGCCCTTCATGTGGAGTCACTGTCATTGGACAACATTCAGCCTTCTGCGCGCACGTCGCGAGTGTCACGAAGTTTGCCGGCGGGCATCTGGGCGTTGGGGTTCGTCTCGATGCTCATGGACATATCCTCCGAGCTCATTCACAGCCTGCTGCCCGTGTTCATGACCACTGTCATCGGGGCCTCCATGGCTACCATCGGTCTTCTGGAAGGCGTGGCCGAAGGCACCGCCGCCATCACGAAAGTGTTTTCGGGCGCGATCAGTGACTACCTGGGGAAGCGCAAACTGCTCGCCGTGCTCGGCTACGGGCTCGGGGCGATCACGAAGCCGATCTTCCCGCTGGCGGCCACCATCGGCTGGGTGTTTGCCGCGCGTTTCACGGACCGGGTCGGCAAAGGCATTCGCGGCGCGCCGCGCGATGCGCTGGTGGCGGACATCGCGCCGCCCGAGCTGCGCGGGGCGGCATACGGGCTGCGCCAGTCGCTGGATGCCGTCGGCGCCTTCCTCGGCCCGCTGCTCGCCGTGGCGTTCATGGCGTGGCTCGCAAACGACATCCGAACCGTGCTGTGGGTTGCGGTCGTCCCGGCCTTCCTCGCCGTCGCGTTGCTCGTCGTCGGCGTGCGCGAGCCGGAGCGCGCGGAAGTCCGCTGCGCCGTGCGCCGGCCGCTCCTCCTGACCGACGCCAAGCGGCTGCCGTTTCGGTATTGGCTCATCGTGCTGCTCGGCGCGGTGTTCACCCTGGCCCGCTTCAGCGAGGCCTTCCTGGTGCTCCGCGCTCTGGAGGTCGGGCTCGCCCTGGGGTACGTGCCGATGGTGCTGATCGCCATGAACGTCGTGTATGCGGTGATCGCCTATCCGGCGGGGATCGCCGCCGACGGGTTCAGCCGGCGGGGGCTGTTGATCGTGGGGCTCGCGATGCTGGTGGCGGCCGATTGCGTGTTGGCCGCCGCCGCCTCGTCCTTGGCAGTGTTCATCGGCGCGGCCCTCTGGGGGCTG
>DATITS010000037.1:0-8905 GCA_035467535.1 Desulfobacterales bacterium | reverse complement strand
AGCCGCACAACGCCGGATCACGGCCTCAGGCGCAGTTTTTCAACACCATAGTTAGAGGAGCAACCGTCATGGATCACAACGATCAACAAAATAACCGCCTGCGGCAGGATGCCCTGTCCATCTTCCATTCCGCCCTCACCGCCGTCGACCCCGAGGAGGCCGTTCACCGCTACCTCCGGCTTGATAACGATGTGCTGCTGCTTGAGGGGCGCCGGTACGACCTGAAATCGTATGACCGCATCCTGGTCGTCGGTGGCGGCAAGGCCGTTGCCCCCATGGCCAAGGCCGTGGAAGAGATCCTCGGAAGACGGGTTGCGGCAGGTGCGCTCGTGGTGAAGGACGGCCACGGCCTGCCCTTGAAGAAAATCCGCGTGTACGAGGCCAGCCACCCGGTGCCCGACGAACGGGGGGTTGCCGGCACACTCGAGATCCTGCAGCTTCTGGAAGGCGCCGGCCGGCGCGACCTCGTGCTCTGCCTGATGTCGGGCGGCGGCTCGGCGCTGCTGATCGCTCCCGCGGAGGGAATCAGCCTGCCGGACAAGCAGGCCACCACGCGGAGCCTGCTTGCCTGCGGCGCCACGATTCACGAAATCAACACCATTCGCAAGCATCTCTCCCGGGCCAAGGGCGGGCAGCTGGCGCGCGCAGCCCACCCGGCCGGCGTGCTGAGCCTCATCCTATCGGACGTGGTGGGCGATGATCTCGACGTGATCGGATCGGGGCCCACCGTGCCCGACCGCAGCAGCTTTCAGGACACCCTCGACATTTTCCAACGCTACGACATCTGGGACCGGATACCGGCTCCCGTGCGCGAGCGCGTCTCCCAAGGGGCAAAAGGCGCTCTGCCGGAGACGCCCAAGCCGGGCGACCCCGCTTTCGATGGCTGCGCTCAGGTGCTGGTCGGCTCATGCCTGCGGGCGCTCACGGCCGCCGCGGAGAGCGCCGAGCGCCTGGGCTACCGCAGCCTCATCCTCTCCTCCAAGGTTGAAGGCGAAGCCCGCGAGGTGGCCAAGGCGTTTGCGGCCATCGGCAAGGAAGTCCTGAGCTCCCATCATCCGCTGAAGCCGCCGGCCTGCATTCTGACGGGAGGCGAAACCACGGTAACACTTCTGGGTGACGGCCGCGGGGGCCGCAACCAGGAATTCGTATTGGCCGGGGCAATGGCTCTGGAAGGCATC
Organism: Desulfobacterales bacterium; assembly: GCA_035467535.1. GTDB lineage: Bacteria > Desulfobacterota > Desulfobacteria > Desulfobacterales > SpSt-501 > SpSt-501. The sequence continues at coordinate 7,727 of DATITS010000037.1, read as the reverse complement.
GCCGACGTCGTTCTCCTGGCGGGAGGCACCGACGGCACGGACGGCCCCACCGACGCCGCCGGCGCCGTGGCCGACGGGGCGACGATCGGGAAAGCCAAGACGCTGGGCATGGACCCACATGCCTTTCTGAAGCGCAGCGATTCCTACCATTTCTTCAAGCCCCTCGACGATCTCATCATTACCGGCCCCACCCGCACCAATGTGATGGATGTCTACATGCTTCTGGTCGGGGCATGAGGGTTCACGTGATAAAGATACTCAACCGCGGCCTGAGTTGCATGCTGCTGGCGGCCCTGGTGCTGAGCGGCTGCGCGGGTTTGCAGCGCGGGGATTGGCCGCAGGGCCTCGCAGGCATCCCTGCCCAACACGAGATCGCCTCGGTCCCCTTCTTTGCCCAGGAGGATTACCAGTGCGGGCCAGCGGCCCTCGCCATGGTGCTTGCCTGGAGCGGTCTTGCCGTCGAGCCCGCGGAGCTGACCGAAAAAGTCTATACGGCCTCCCTTAAAGGCAGCCTGCAGCCGGCCATGATCGCCGGGGCCCGGCGTTCCGGCCGCCTGGCCTACGTGATTTCCGGAACCGAGTCTCTGATCCGCGAAATCGCCGCCGGCCACCCCGTGATTGTTCTGCAAAACCTGGGATTGTCCTGGATTCCGGTCTGGCACTATGCGGTGGCGATCGGATACGACACCCCCGCCGACGAGCTCATCCTGCACTCCGGGACGGCCGCCCGCAAGCGGACGCCGTTGCGCCTCTTTGAAAACACTTGGGCCCGCGCGGAGGATTGGGGCCTTCTGGTTCTGAACCCCGGCGAGCTTCCGGCAACCGCGGTGGAGGGCAGGTTCGTGGAGGCCGTGCTCGGTCTCGAAAAAGCAAAACAGCCCGCAGCGGCTGTGGAGGGCTACCGCGCCGCCCTGAATCGCTGGCCCCACAACCTATCGGCCGCGATGGGTCTGGGAAACAGCTATTACGCGCTGGGGGATTTGAAAAACTCAGAAGCGGCGTTCCGGCGGGCCACCGAATCCCACCCCCGGGAGGGAGCGGCCTTCAACAACCTCGCCCACGTGCTTTTGGCACAGGGCCGCCGGGAGGAGGCCCTCACCGCCGCTCAAAGGGCGGTGGCCCTCAGCGGCCCGCACCAGAGCCTGTTCCAAAAAACCCTCGAAGAGATTCAGGCGGCAGCACCGTAGCCAGGAAAGTTTGTCAAGTCATCAGCTGCTTGCTTCCCGTTTATTTTCCCCAATTGACAGCTGAGCGCTGAACAATGGCTGGAAAAAGCTATTGACGATAATATTGCAAGGGGTATTATTGAACTTAAATGGACTGGGAATGCTCGGTCGGCGCCTGGCTTCGGTGAATACCGGGGCTTTTCGCTTTTTTAGAGGGACACTTTCAGCCCCCATGCTTTTATCTCGCAAACCTACCCCTGCCTAACTCTTTTGGAGCCATATCTGGAACCCACACTGCTCGCCGGCCTTCTTCTTGGTTGCAACATCCGATGTTGCTGCCGCATGGCAACAATGCAACAACGTTTCAAACTACAGCCTATCCGCAAAATGGAAAACACGGGCAGACACGACGGAAAATAATGTTCAATAACGTTATATTTGCATGATAACATATACTGTGTTAGTGTTCATAAAAAAGGTTATTAATTGGCCATGAAAAAGCTCATTTATCAATTGGGAGAGTATCTTGAAGGGGCCCTCAGCATATCGATTGAGCCCCGTCCCTGGGAAAAGAGCAGCGAGCTGCCCCAATATCTCCGGGCTCGCTACCGGTTCTTCCATATGGATGTGCTGGGAACCGATTGTGTGTTGATGGCCGATACCGATGAAGGGGAGCAGACGCCCGCAGTAATCGGCAAACACGTGGACCAGGTTCGATCCCGGCACAATGTCGAGGTGGTGTATGTGCGCCATGCGGTCACCTCCTACAATCGCAAGCGCCTGATCGAACAGAAAGTGCCCTTCATCGTTCCGGGAAATCAGATGTATCTGCCCAGCCTGGGCATTGACCTTCGCGAGCACTTGAAGCGATTGCGGGGAAAAAAGGCGGTTTTCAGTCCATCAACCCAGGCGTTGCTTCTGCACGTCCTGTGGAAGAAAGAGACCAACAAAGCGATGCCCGCCGTCATCGCCCAGCGATTAGGCTATTCCGCCATGACCATGACCAGGGCCTTTAACGAACTTGAAGCGGCAGGCATCGGCGAGCATTCCGTTCGGGGGAAAGAGCGACATCTTCACTTTGTGGAATCGGGCAAGCTTCTTTGGGAAAAGGTGTTACCCTATCTGAATACCCCGGCAAGGAAACGGTTGTATATTGCTTCATCCATGCAGCCAAGAAACGGATGTCTGGCAGGGCAAAGCGCCCTGGCCCGCTACACGCTATTGTCCGAACCGAAGATCCAGATTTTCGCATTTTCCCCTTACGATTGGAAGACGCAAATGCAGCAGGATAAGTTTCTCGAACTCGCTGCGCCCGAACCGGGGGCCTTCGAGATCGAACTCTGGAAATACGCCCCAGCCCATTTCGCCAAGGATGGAACGGTGGACCGACTGTCGCTCTACCTGTCTTTGAAAGATTCCGCCGACGAGCGTGTGCAGTCAGCCCTCGATGTGCTTCTGGAGGACATGGAGTGGTAATCCATTGCCAAGCACAAGAACGATGTGTTCAGGCTGTACCGGCTACTCGACCCTGCTTTCAAGACAATCATCCCGAAGAAAATCCGCGAGGATATGGGTGTTTTTCTGGATGCGATGAAATCTGAATCTGTTAATCTGAAAAACCTGGGGATCAATGACCAAGGTCTGGAATCGATTCTTGGTGAGCTCAGAAGATTATATGTTTATGAGGAGCGAGATGCTTGTCACCGGATGCCAGTTGAGATATCTTCGAACGGTTTCGTCAAGAACAATCGAATCGGATAAAAGGAGGGACTGCCATGAAAACGCGTCAGTCGGTAACTTACTTTATTCTGGGTGCAATGGTCGTTGTCGGCTTGGTATTCATGATCGGGGCGGGGCAAAACACCAGCCAGGTTGGGCGATACCAGATCTCCACGTGCCTCAAACGAGACTGGGTATATGTTTATGTGATTGACACCGCCACCGGTACCGTGAAATTCGTTGACGAAAAAAACGAAAACAAACCATTTGACGAAATCAAATCTTCCAGGTAGCCCGATGATTTAAATAAACAAGAGGAGGATTGCCATGTTCACCCATATCCTGTGCCCAACCGATCTGAAGGAACGTGCCCTGCTTGCACTGGAAAAGGCCGTCCAAATCGCCCACCAGTTCAATTCTAAAATAACGATGCTGAATGTGCACGACGAATTTATGAACAAGAAGGAACGTGAGATGCTTCGGGTCAGCTTTGACACCTTGAAGGACAAATACGCACAGGTCGCCATCGCGTCACGCGAGAAGATGCGGGGGAGCATCCGCAACCTGCATGCCGAGGATATCCAGGTCGACTACAAGCTGCGCGATGGAAAACCGGCCAAGGAAATCGTGAAGGTGGCCGAAAGGCGGGGCGTAGATCTCATCGTGATGACCACGGACGGCAGGGACAGCATCAAGGACTTCGTCACCGGCACCATCACGGAGCATGTCATCAACCACGCACCCTGCCCGGTATTGGTAATACCATATAAGTTGCACGTCTCTTCTGATAGTTCCAAAAAGACGGCCTCGAATTAAGGTTTTTCAGGCGGGAGCAAAAACTCGAAGCGTTCCAAAATTCATTTTGAGTGGGGGGCAACCATGAATAGTAAATATTCTTTTGCCTGCTTGATTATTTTTTTATCTATTCTTGCTTTCCCTTCTCAGTCTTTAAATGCTGGCGAAAAATCCGGGCTATCCGATGGACAAACCATTTATGTTCCCGCTTATTCACATATTTACAGCGGCAACAGGGAAATCCCCTTTTTATTGACGGTGACATTAAGCATCAGAAACATTGATCCTCGCCATCCAATCAAAATCACTTTAGTGGACTATCACGAGACGCAAGGAAAGCTGCTAAAAAAATATATAGAGACTCCGTTAATTCTGAAACCGCTAGAATCATTGCGCTATGTCATACCGGAAAGTGATACGAGGGGAGGGTCCGGCGCCAATTTCATGGTTGTATGGAAATCTGACAAATTCGTCAACCCGCCCATAGTCGAATCAATAATGATCGGCACGAAAAGTACACAAGGCGTTTCTTTCACTTCACGCGGTCGTGTACTCAACACCTCTGAGCCATAAGGTGTGCACGGAAGGTTCATGTCCGAAGCCGTTTTTCCAGATGCTTTTCTGCTGCCGTGTAGGGGTCAATCGCGCGGTGGGCCAGGTCTTCCCGGAGGGCGGCGAGTTCCGGGCAATCCTGCAGAAGTACGGTCGCGGCCAGGTCCAGAACCAGTTGGCGGAAGAAATGAAATTCGTTGCGGGTGAACCGCTCCGCCAGCCGGCCGGTGAATTCCAGGTGGCGGCGGTGCTGAAACAGCAGGTCTATCAAATGGTCGATGCCCTCGTTTTGCACGGCTACCGTTTTGACCACCGGCGGACGCCATTCGCCCGGCGGACAGCGCCGTAGACCGACAACGCTCTCCAGGAGTTGCGCCAACTCGTCGGCCCCGTCCCGATCGGCCTTGTTGACGACGAACACATCCCCGATCTCAAGCACCCCGGCTTTCATGGCCTGGATCTCATCGCCCATGCCGGGGATGCTGACCACTGCCGTCGTGTGCACGCAATTGCTGACGGCGACCTCTCCCTGCCCTATTCCGACGGTTTCGATCAGCACCACCTGGTAGCCCATGGCGTCCATCACCAGTGCCACCTCCCGCGTGGCGCGACTGACACCTCCGGCCTGGCCGCGGGCCGCCATGGACCTGATGAAGACCCCCGGGTCCGTCTCATGGCCCTGCATCCGGATCCGGTCGCCCAGCAGGGCGCCTCCGGTAAAGGGGCTCGAGGGGTCGACCGCGACCACCCCCACCCGCAGGCCGCGCCCCCTCAAGCAGCGGACCATGCGCGACACCAGAGTGGATTTTCCCGCACCGGCGGGGCCGGTGATTCCGATCATAAACGCATGGCCGACGTGCGGATAGATGGCCTTCAGCATTGCGATCCCGCGCGGGTCGCGCTCTTCGAGAAAGCGCATCAGCCGCGATCCGGCGAGCACGTCGCCACGAAGGATCTTATCGACGTCGGGTTTCATCGGCAGACGGTCAAAACACATTTGCAGCCAGCCGCCTGAAAACTCAATTGCCTTGGGAGCACTCCGCCTCAGTCCACGGCATAGAGCCACTCGGCGAAGTCAGGCTCTTGACCGGCGGCGATCTTCTGCAAAACATCCCACAGCCTGCGCTGGATCGGGCCGGGAGTGGCCGACATCCGGCGCTCCTCGATGCGGCGGACGGGGATCACCTTGAAGGGGGTGTTGGCAAAAAAGAGCTCATCGGCTTCGAAGAGCAGCTCCGGCCGCAGGCGGCCTTCGAAAGTTTCGATCCCGAGATGGCGCGCGACCTGCAAAATGGACCGGCGGGTGATGCTGTCGAGCACGGTCCCCAGGCAGGGCGTCAGCAGCTTGCCGTCTTTGACCAGGAAAACGGATTCGGTGGCGCCCTCGGCGATGAAGCCCTGGGTGTCCAGCAGGATGGCATCCTCGAACCCTCGCTTCCGGACGTCCTGGCTGGCGATCATCCCGTTCAGGTAGTTGGCGGCGGCCTTGGCCTCGATGGGGACCGTCTCGGGGTCAAGTTTGCGCCAGCGCGCGATGCCCGCACTGGTGCCCTTTTCAAAGGAAAACTCAAAGTCCTTCAGGTCCTGCGCCGGCTCCAGCGCAAAGACCGCGACGTCCAGACGCTTCTGCGGCGGCTGAATGTCGAGCGCGAACTGGGGGTAGTAGCCGATCACCTTGATGACGCCCTGACCGAGGTGGTTGCGCCGCACGGTGTCCGCCACGGCCCGGCACAGTGCCTCATGGCTCAGGGGAAGCTCCATGCCCAGGAAGCTTGCCGATTTTTCCAAACGCGCGATGTGATCGTCCAGCCGGAAAACGGCCGGACCCGAGCCCGTCGCGTAAAAGCTGATGACTTCGAAAATGGCTGAGCCGCGCGCGAAGCTGTGGCTCATCATGTGGACCGTGGCGTCCTGCCACTTTACGAAATCGCCGTTAACGAACACCATCCGTTCAGCCAACATTTTCCCCTTCTCCTTTTTGCCTTCCGTCTTTCGCCTTTCCTCTTTCCACCTTCCAATTTCCGCCTTCCGCCTTCCACCTTCCCCCTTCCGTTTTCCACCTTCCGATTTCCGCCTTCGTCCATTACGGCGTCATCCCGAACCGCAGCCACTTGAACTGATTCTGCGACTCTTTGGAAACATTTTCCCCGATGCGTGCCATGAATATGTTTTCCGGCTTCAAACAGATGTTGGGCTCGTTGGTCTGGTACTCCTGGAAACCGAACGGCTCGAAGAGATGCGCCATCATCTGGCGATACTGCTGAGCCGTCATCCGATTGCCGTCAAGATCCCAGGTCCACGAATACCCGACGAAGTAGGCGATTTTGTCCTCGATCTTCGGGTGCACATTCATCATCTGGACGATTCCCCGCGCCACTTTCTTCGAACGCCATTCGCGGCTGACTTCGATCGCGTTGACCTCCATCATAAGCTTCGGCGCAAGCTGCGCCCAGCGCTCCTCCGGGTCCGGGTAGGCGAGCACGCCGAAACCCACGATGCGCTTGGAATCGGCGATGGCCAGCACCACGCTGGTATCCGGCTGCTCGGCTTTGCGCTCGAGGCTCTCGCGCTTGGTGTAAAGGGAACGGTAGTGGGCATGCGTGCCGAACTGCCGGTCGAAGGTGAGCTGCCGGATCTCATCCGGGGTGCAGAACGAGCGGATCCGCAGTTCACCGAGCGCGGTGGCTACAAAAATTTCATGCTGTGCGTAAGCGTTCATGGCCGCGCCGTCAGAAATCCCCCCAGTCCTTGTGAAGACGTTTGGTCATGATCAGCAGATCGTGCAGCTGGCCTTGCGAATCCATGATGAAATCCTCGAGCAGTGCCTTTTTGAAAAAATCGAGCTTGTAGGCCGATTCAATGGCGGCCTGCTCGACGCCGACCACGAAATCGGCCCGCACCTCGCGCAATCCCTTTTCCATCGCCAGGTGGATAAGGTCCAGCAGCATCCAGCTGCCCAGGCGTTTCTGACGGTATTGCGGGGTGACGATGATGCGCAAACGCCCCTGGTGATGATAGCACCCGTATAGGTGCGTGTGCAGCCTCGCGTGCGCGACGATATCGCCGGCGCAGAGCGCGATCATCGAGAGCACCTCTTTCTGGTCTTCCACCCAACTGCGGATGACCGCCGGGTCCATGACGTCGAACCGCATGTACCAGCGGTCCTCCTCCGCAATTCCGCCGTAGAACCGGCGCAGCGGCAGCTCATCCTCGGCTGCAAGGGGTCGAATGAGCACCTCCGTGCCATCCTTGAGAACGATCTCCTTGGGGTATTTCACCGGACTTGCCCTCCTTTTCTCCTGCCGGAATGCGGTGTCCCGGATAAAACGGATCGCTGTTAGGCGCGTCGTTCAACTAACCACGGCGACTGAGGGGTGTCAAGCGCATTTGGTGAACCGCCGCGGCTGAAATGCTCCAACAACAGCCGGACTGATCCCCGATGGGCCTTGTTTGAACGATGCTGCTTGTCTCCCGATTCCCGATCAACAGGAATGA
>DATITS010000036.1:0-29396 GCA_035467535.1 Desulfobacterales bacterium | reverse complement strand
GTGCGAATGAGTTTGCCAAATCAAGAAAGGCCTGCGGGGCGCTCTGCAAACCATTTTGGCAACGTCGCAAACGAGTGCCTGTCGATCGCCCGAATGCGAAAGAGGCAACGTTGAATTATGGCTTGTAACTCATCGAAATAGATGACAGTATCGTATCATGATAAACCAAGGGCTTCAAAATGCAGAGAAGAAAGGGACGCTGGTAAGAAAATAAGTTCGCATACAAGATCGGTGGAGGAATCTGCTTGCAAATAATGAAAGAAGGATGCCGCCCCCCCCCAGATTTTTTTTCAAAATGTCGGCAGAATGTGGCTTTTGATCTGCCTTACTCTTTTGATGGATAGAGGTCGAGAGAAGTTCGGCCCTGGTTGCCGCGCAGGATGAAGCCGATGGTTGCTGCAAGGTTAATGATCTGCCCGCCCAGGAACGACCAGAGATAATTCCGGATGAAGTAGTTATGACAGATGAGGGAGGGGGTCAGGTAGGCCCTGAAGGCTTGACGCTTCAGACAGCTGTAAAGTTCGCTCTGCGACAGGTGTCGGGTTCTCGTGTTGCATGTGAACCCGTCGTACTTGGTGAAATCGTCAATATTCGCCACGAGGCCGTCCTTCAGCATTTCGTCACGGAGGACGGTCTTGGGGTAGGGCGTCAGGTATTGGGCGTAGATCATGTCGGGGTTCAACGCTAAAAAATGGTCAAAGCTTTGCCGGATGGTTTCCGCAGTGTCGTCGGGGTAGCCGGCGATGATGCCGGCCAGGATGCCGATCTGATTCTCCTTCAGCAGCTTTGCCGCGCGGCGATTGATATCCGGGGTCGTCGGCTTGTTCATGTTCTTGAGGGCCGACGGCAGCATGGACTCGAATCCGACAAATGCCAGCCTGAAATTGGCGCGGGCCATATCCTTGACGAGGTCGGGGTTGTTGGCGATGCCGGCGGCCGAGACCTGGACGGCATAGAGCATATCGTTCAGGCCGTTGTCGATGATGGCCTGGCAGACCCGACGGAAGTGCGGAATATCGTGGGTGATGTTGTCGTCGGTCAGGAAGACGCTGCGCGTGCCCCGTGTTCGGATATCCTTAAGGTCCGCCACGACTCGTTCCATCGGGAACGGCCGGAAGGAGCGCCCGTACATATGGGTGATGGAGCAGAACTTGCAGTTGCTGGGGCAACCCCGGGAGGTCTCGATGACGTCCATCGGAAGGGTCAGGAACCTGAACCCGTTGGATAGCCGGGCATCGCGGCGGGGCAGACGGATGGTGCCGGCGTCGGCGAGGGGGCGGGGCGGGTTGTGAACCCAGGTCTCTCCACGACGGAAACTGAGGCCGAGGACATCGCCGAGATCGCCGGACGACGTGTCGAGCCGATCCGCGAGTTCGGCGAAGGTCTGCTCGCCTTCGCCCCGGATGAGAAAATCCAGCGGGAGCGGTTCGGTGCCGGGGGCCGTCAGTTCCTGAGCCATCAAGGTGGGGTGATAGCCGCCGCCGGCAAGCTTGACCGAGGGATCCAGGGATCGGATGAAGCGTGCGATGCGAAGCATGGTGTCGAACTGAAACGTCATGGCGCTGAGGCCGATCAAGGCCGGCCGGAAGGTTCGGATGACGTCCTCGATGGGTTTGCGGATGAGCGGCTTATGAATGACCAGATCCATTACCCGGACGTCGTGGTTGGGGAGATTGCCGGCGAGCGAGACGATAGCAAGGTTGGGCAGACGACCAACATTATCGATAACGTCGGCCGTATTCGGCATGGCAAACAGCAAGATCTTCATAGGAAAGGCTCCCCGGTCGATAGGTACGAGCGGTACTCCCTGACATGCAGAATTCGAACGTTCAGACCGGCCCAAATGGTGAGGAACGCCTTGCTCGAAAGCAAGGCGACGTTTTCGCCGGCGCGAGCCCGATCGAGGCGTCAACCGGGGCGCAGCAGGGTCGATCCTTTATAAATGCAGGTTCGAAGTTTAGGGGGTCTGATTTTTCTTGTCAAGGGCTCTTTTGCTGACAGGGGCATGGGAGGAGTATAGGGACGGACGTGCTTCAATGCTTTTTTAGGGGAAAAGCGCCACATTCAACTCGCGGGCTTGTTAAGATGATAACGCTGGTGAGAAATTGAGTTTGTCATACAAGATTCGGTGAAGGAATCTGATGGCAAATATTAAACGCGGATGTCCCCTAAAGTTTTCAAGACGTCGGCAGAATGTGGCTCTTGATCTGCCCTTTAGTCTACCCTGCTCTTTTCATGCATAGAGGTCGAGGGATGTTCGGCCCTGGTTGCCGCGCAGGATGTAGCCGATGGTTGCTGCAAGATTAATGATCTGCCCGCCCAGGAACGAGCAGAGGTAATTCCGGATGAAGTAGTTCGGGGGCAGAGGGCCGCTGTTAGGTTGTGCCCATCCATAAACGGCGTCTTTCGGCCCATGCCCGCGTTCTCGCTCTTCGCACTCCTCGGCGTAGACGGACTACGCCTGCGGTTGCGAAATCGCTGCGGCCTTGGCCTGAACCGAAATCCACCATTTCGGGATGGGCACTAGGTTATTATTAAACCGGCAATTAAACAGATACAATTTTACCAGAGAAAAAGCCGGTTTCGCATTGTTATGAGAGACTCTAATTAGACATATTTAGTTGCCGGTTTAATAAGTTGGCGAGTGAAATCCCGCTGCCTTTGCGATTCTTTGACCGCGGGAAACGGAATCGCTTGCAGACGGGATCGATATGCCCGACCCCTCCTCCCCTTGACATCGCGATCCATTCAAAGCTAATAACGTCTTGCATCTCCTGGCAGCGCAAGTGCTCCCGGTTTTCTGCTCTGCAGCTCCTCACTGGTTTTGTCACACGTGGCGGATTTTTTTCACAGCACCCTTGAAGGCTTCGGGGAGGAATCGCCATGCCGGACAAAGAAGCGGCCGGACTTCCGTTGGGAGGCGTGTTTGTCATTCTTGCCCTTCTCTTAGGCTATCTCGTCATTCCAGATCAGCCTTTTAAAACCTCCCGGCAGGCCGTGCAGGATGCGGCGAAGAGCCAAGCCCTGAAGAGCACCCATGTCGAGGCGCGTCTGTGGGAGGATCCTTTTGCGCCCGTGCTTCGGTCGAAGAGCTACGCAACACTGAGAGCTGATGAATGCCGGCTCTCCAATCTGACCAGGCGAATCGCCGAAAAAACCGTTCAAAATTCGGACGGGCAGATAGTGGCTCTGGGTGTCATGGTGTTCGGCGGAGAGTACTCGGAAAATGTGGAGATGCGCCGGAGGAGCCGGTATGCATTTCTCTCCGCATTGGCGGAAATGGGCTTTTCCCCGGACCGGCCCGATCAGTTGGAGTACCTCGACTTGCGCGGCGGCGGCCTCTGGCCGCAGTCAGAAGCCAACTCGTTGCCCGTTATCCCCTACGAGTTTTTTTCCGGCCCGCAGCCTGTAGTCGTTTTATGGCTGAACGAAGACCTTCTGGGTGAAAACCCGCTCAAGAATCTTGGAGGGTTGGCAGCTTGCCTTCGGAGTGCCGTCAGCAACATATCGGAACCGGGCCACTCTTGCGTTCCGATTAAAATTCTCGGACCGGCCGGCTCCACCACCCTTCAGACCATGATCGCTGAAAGTAACCTCCCGGACACCGAGGAAACCCGCCATCTTCAGTCTTCGCCTTGCGGTGTCGAAATGTTTTCATGGGCAGCTTCGGCCGACGAGAATTTTCTGCCCCAGGTTGTCGGTGAAAATTTTCCGATGCGATTTTACCGAACCATCGGGACAGACGGGCAGCTCATGCAGGCGTTGGTGGAGGAATTGCAATTGCGGGGGGTTGAGTCGACGGATCACGTCGCGTTGATTTCGGAGTGGGATACGATTTACGGCCGAAACATGCCCAAGACCTTCGCGCGTAGGGCCGTCGGAAAGATCGCTGACGAGAACATTTACCGCTTCACCTACATGCGGGGAATCGACGGCCAGATTTCCAAAAACAATGGAGGAGAGAAGGCGCCCGAAGCATCTTCACAAGGCAGCAAGAAAGAAAGTCGGACGGAGGGTATCGAGAAACCCGTGGGCAATAGTCAGTTTGATTACCTGCGCCGACTTTCACGTGATTTGAAAACAAAAGATTTGGAGCTCCGAAAAACGGGAGGCAGCATTAAAGCCATCGGCGTTCTGGGATCCGACATCTACGACAAGCTCCTTGTGCTCCAAGCGGTTTATGACCTTTTCCCCGGGGCCATCTTTTTCACCACCGACCTGGACGCGCGGTTCCTGCACCCCGATGAATTTCAGTGGACCCGTAACCTCGTGATCGCCTCCAGTTTCGACCTGCGTCTTCACCCGGCTCTGCAGAAGAACACCCCGCCGTTTCGGGACAGCTATCAGACCGCACTCTTTTTCAGTACACTCTTAGCCTTGAACCCCATTTCTGCAGATAAAAACATCGGGGATTGTGCATCGGATATTCTGCAGCCCCCTCGGATATTCGAAGTCGGCCGCAGCGATGCCTTCGACCTTTCTCCCAAGGCTGAAACCGGGGAGGGCGCATCGAATCGATGCGATTGGCTGAAGAAATCTATTTTTCATAATAGTTCATCTGACAGTCTGTCGATTCATCCTGAGCTAAGGAAAGAATGCCTACCCATCACGCAGGCGAAGATCCCGTGGGTGATATCGTTGGCGGTTTTCTTCCTGTTTATGATATACGCCATCGCTGTTCTATGTTGGGATGTCGGTAAAGATACCCTATTAAGACTCTGGATCGTCACCGGGGTCTTGGTGTGCTTGGCTGCCACAGGCGGGGTTCTTTGGGCTGTTGTCGAATGGCAGAAAGAGGGCGGCGAGCCGTTCGGTCTGCTGGAAGGGATCAGTATCTGGCCCACGGTCTACTTGCGTGTGGTTGCCTGCATGACAGCCATCGGCTTCATCTTCACGGTCTGCTGGCGCAGCCGCAGACTGGAGGCAGAGCTGCTGAAATACTTTGAGTGCCCCGAGTCCCCGAGCCGAGCGCCGGCATCGGCTGAACCCTGCGGCGGCAATACATCCGTCAACTGTGCTCAAAACTTTTGGGAGGCTTACCGCAATCATAACAGCACGGGCCAGCGATTGGTGCGAGTTGTTTGTTTGGCGATTCCTTATGGCTTGCTTTGCGGGGCCATCATTTTTACTTTCGGGACTCCATCCGCCCCCTTTCGTGGTGACACTAGCCAAATAGCGAATAAGGTATCCCTGGCCATGGCGGTTGTCGCCTTTATCGTGCTGCTGTTTTGGGTGGTGGATGCAACGAACGCAGCGATCTGGTTCATAAAGCAAATCCAGAACGACTTCAGCGGATGGTCGAAAAAAGCGGTATTGCGCACCGCCGAGCGTCTCGGTATTGCGGTTGAAAATTCGCAGGAGTGGATCGGCATCGAGGTCATCGCCAAGCTGACTGACATCGACAACAAGTTCATCTATTACCCGATTTTAGTGATCATTCTGATAGGAATTTCGAGGCTGAGCTATTTCGACCGGTGGGACATGCCTGCAGGGCTGCTCCTCGTCATCCTGCTCGGGCTTGGTTTTTCAATATCCTGCGCCATACGGCTGCGGGGAAAGGCGGAGCAGTTCCGGAAGGATGTGCTGAAACGGTTGTGGGAGAAGCAGGTTCGTCTGGCCGGGGAGGCCAATGAATCGAAAGGGTTGTCCAAAAAAATCGATCTGATGATCGATCACATAAAATCCATCCGCAGCGGTGCGTTTGTGCCGTTCATAGAACAGCCGTGGGTTCGGGCGACTTTGATATTCATCACCAGCGGCGGCGGGTTGACGGCGCTGCAGTATCTGCCGTGGTTTCAGTAGGGATGATCTGGGCAGCAAAATAAGTGGCGTCAAAGTTGATAAGTGGTGTCTGTGCCTCATTCGATTGAAAGACGCGGGCGAGAAGCTCCGTATCCGAAGCCACATCGTGTACGGCGGCGATGATTCCCAGCAGCGTTCCCGCGCACAGGTAATATCCTGGCGCGATGTCCAGCGGTTGGTCATATGTTAAGTGGCGCCAGGTTTTTAGCTGAATACGGCTTCATGGCCTGACGCCTTGCGGCTGCAGCCACCTCGGCTCGTGAACTATCCGGGTCAGCCGCCCGAACAGGGTTCTCAGATCTTCTATCGTTTGCCATCCAGCCTCGCCGGTGCTAAATTATCCCAATCGGCAACCCTTTAGTGTGAGGCATAACGGATGAAGACTGGCAAGGTGCTGATTCTTCTGCTGGTCCTGTTGGTCGGCGGGGCCGCCAGCGGCCCGGCTGCCGCCGACAAGATCGACTGGCACACCTATGAGAGCGGCATGGCGCGCAGCCAATTCGAAAAGAAAAAGGTGTTCCTCCATTTCTATGCGGACTGGTGCACGTACTGCGCTGAAATGGAGCGCAAGACCTTCAAGGACCCGGCGGTGATCGCCGCCCTCAACCGCAATTTCATCCCCATCCGGGTGGATTCCGACCGCGATAAGCAGACCGCCTCGCTGTACCGGGTCAAGGGCCTGCCCGACTCGTGGTTCATCTCCGAGAGCGGCGACGTCATCGGCCACCGGCCGGGCTACATCTCCACCGAGCAACTCATGGGCATCCTGAATGTGGTCATGACGGGTGCTGCCGCCAAATAGATAGAAGTGGTTTCAAAGCCTCGGATCACGCCCCAGGGCAAGGCGCAGGCCGATTCGGAAGCGCAACATACACGCCAGTATGTGAGCATTTCGAGAGGCCTGCAACGCCGGCATCGGGTGTCGGACGGGGCTATGAAATCACTTCCAACGGCTAATTCCGGAAGAGCCGCCGGCGGAGAAGGCGGCCGAGGATGGTGGCGATAAGGACGGCGCTGACCACCACCAGCAGGCGGGGAACCCAGGTGTAGCCGTGATACGGTTCGAACTCCTCGGCCACGGAAACCCCGACCAGCCCGAAGACGAGCAGGGCGGACAGGGCGGCCAGCAGGAGCGCTATGCCGACCGCCGGGGGGGTCAGGAAGTGCAACGGTCTGCGTGAACGCGCAAGGATGGTTCGTTGTGAAGACATTTCGGAAGCCGTCTCTCCCGGTGTGGAAGTGTGCGCCGCCACCGGTTTCAGCCGGTGGCGGCGCGATGGTACTGATTCAGATTATGCGGGCCGGCATGAAAATGCAAGCCGGTAAACAACCCGGGCCAACGATGCGTTGGCGCGCGGCCGCCGCGGGGCTGATGTTTATGTTGCTGGCCGCCGGCGGAGGGGTGGGGGGCTGTGCCATGCCGCTCAAACCGGATTCGGCAAAAGCGCCGGTCAAGATTTTTGCGCCGGGCACCATCCTTTCCGCGCGCACCGGTGCGGCGGTTTCCTTTGACGAACTGATGGCGGATCTGCGGACGGTGCGGGTCGTCTACGTGGGCGAGACGCACACCTCCGCCCGACATCACGAGATCCAGTTGAGGCTGATCCGCGCGCTGCACGACGAAGGGATTCGGCTGGCCGTGGGCATGGAGATGTTCGACCGATCCTACCAGGCGGTCCTGGATCTATGGGCGGCCGGCGGCCTTGACGAGGAAACCTTCCTGCGCCGCACCCATTGGTACGCCAACTGGCGCTTCGACTATGGGCTGTACCGCAGCATCCTGGACTTCGTCCGCACTGAACAAATCCCGCTGGTGGCCTTGAACGTGCCATTCAGCATCCCGCCCAAGATCCGCGTCGGCGGCACCGATTACCTCACGGAATACGAAAAGGGGTTCCTGCCCGGGGAGGTGGATACCGGCATTGCCGCCCACCGGCGTTACGTTGAAGAGGTGTTCAAGCAGCACCCTTTCAAGAACGTGCGGTTCGAGGATTTCTACCTGGCCCAGTGCGTCTGGGAAGATGCCATGGCGGAGGCGGCGGCGACCCATCGCGGTGACGGCATGCTGGTGGTGCTGGCCGGCAACGGCCACATCCAGTACAAGTACGGCATCCCGGAGCGGGTCTTCAAGCGCAACGGCCTCCCGTATCGCACGATTTACCCGGTTGCGGCGGACGAAGCCATCGACTTGTCGATTGCCGACTACCTCTGGGTGGCGGATTAACAGGGTGTTGAAAAACCGCGCCTCGCGCCGTGATCCGGCGTTGTGCGGCTATTGTAAATGCTCACATGAAATCGGCTGGAAGCTGGAGGCTCGAAGCTGGAAGCTTGGCTGACTGTGGCTGATTTTTTTAAGCTTTGAGCCTCAAGCCTCTTGCCTCAAGCGAATATCTGCCCTAGCTGACGGCCTGATGCGTGTTTTTCAACACCCTGTAAGGCAAGATATTGCTCGTAATCACAACATGTTGAAGTATTTCATTGACACTAATCAACATGTTGTGTATAATTTCCAAAGAATGCAGGTAACGGCCCTCACCTGAATGCCCTCGCCCGATAAAACTGACAAGGTTTAAGATGTCTCCTCCCGGCAAACGAACGGGTACACGTTTTTCGACCGTGCGGATGCTCAACAACGACGTGCTGACATGATCTAACCGCAGGAGCTCACCTCGTGTTCGAGAAAATCGAAAAAAGGGATGGAAGGATAGTCGAGTTCGATTCTTCGAAAATCACCGCCGCCCTCGCCAAGGCCGGCAACGCCACCGGCGAGTTCAGCGACCGGGAGGCGAAGAAACTGACCCTGCGGGTGCTCACACTCGCCCACGAGCTGCGGCTCGGGCCGACCCCCAAGGTGGAGGAGGTCCAAGACATCGTCGAGCGCGTCCTGCTCGACTCCCCGTTCTACAAAACCGCCAAGGCCTACATCCTCTACCGGGAGCAACACGCCCAGATCCGCAAGATCACCACCCGGGCCAATGTCGACCTGGTGAACCACTACATCGAGAAGCTCGACTGGAAGATCCGCGAAAACAGCAACATGAGCTACTCCCTGCAGGGGCTCAACAACTACATATCCTCCGAGGTGACCGCCGAGTACTGGCTGAACTCCATCTACCCACCCGAGCTCCGGAGGGCCCACGCCGAAGGCGATATCCACGTCCACGACCTCAACCTGCTTTCGGTCTACTGCGTCGGCTGGGACCTGATGGACCTGCTGCGCCAGGGGTTCAAGGGCGTCGAGGGCAAGGTCGAAAGCTCGCCGCCCCGGCACCTGCGCAGCGCCCTGGGGCAGGTCGTCAATTTCTTCTACACCCTCCAGGGGGAGGCGGCCGGGGCCCAGGCCATCTCCAACTTCGACACCCTGCTCGCCCCGTTCGTGCGCGCCGACCGCCTCGAGTACAAGGAGGTCAAGCAGGCCCTGCAGGAGTTCATCTTCAATATCAACATCCCGACCCGGGTGGGCTTCCAGACGCCGTTCACCAACATCACCATGGATCTCACCGTGCCGTCGACCCTCAGGGACCACCCGGTCGTGGTCGGCGGCCGGGAGCAGCCGGAGACCTACGGCGAGTTCCAGTCCGAAATGGATGCGATCAACCGGGCCTTCGCCGAGGTCATGATGGAGGGGGATGCCAAGGGCCGGGTGTTCACCTTCCCGATCCCGACCTACAACCTCACGGCGGACTTCGACTGGGACAACCCCAACCTGGAGCCCCTCTGGCGGATGACGGGCAAGTACGGCATTCCCTATTTTTCCAACTTCATCAACTCGGACATGGCCCCGGAGGACGCGCGCTCCATGTGCTGCCGGCTGCGGCTGGACAACCGGGAACTGCTCAAGCGCGGCGGCGGCCTGTTCGGAGCGAACCCGCTCACCGGCTCCGTCGGGGTGGTGACCATCAACCTGCCGCGCATCGGCTACCTGAGCGACGGCGAGGCGGATTTCTTCGCCAAGCTCGCCAAACTGGTGCATCTGGCCGCCGAGAGCCTGATGATCAAGCGCAAGGTCCTCGAGCAGTTCACCGACAAGAACCTCTACCCCTACTCCAAGTTCTACCTGCGCGAAATCAAGAACCACTCCGGCGTGTACTGGAAGAACCACTTCTCGACGATCGGCATCATCGGCATGAACGAGGCCTGTCTCAACTTCCTGGACCGCGACATCACCACCGCCGAGGGGCAGGGGTTCGCCCTGCGCGTGATGGATTTCCTGCGCGAGACCATCGCCGGGCTCCAGGAGGAAAGCGGGGCGCTCTTCAACCTGGAGGCGACCCCGGGGGAAGGCACCTCCTTTCGGCTGGCCATGCTGGACAAGAAAAAATTTCCGGACATCATCAGCGCCAATGCATCGGATGCGAGCGACCGGAGCAGCTCCCCGTATTATACCAACTCCAGCCAGCTCCCGGTGGGCTTCACCGATGACCTGTTCGAGACCCTGAGGCTCCAGGACGGGCTGCAGTCCAAATACACCGGCGGCACGGTCCTGCACGTTTTCCTGGGCGAGCAGGTCAAGGACATCGCCGTCATAAAGGCCCTGGTGCGCAAGATCGCCGCTAACTACCGGCTGCCCTATTTTACCCTCACGCCGACCTTCAGCATCTGCCCCACCCACGGCTACCTGGACGGGGAGCAGCCCTGCTGCAGCCGCTGCAGCGAGACGACCGAAGTCTACTCCCGCGTGGTCGGCTACCTGCGGCCGGTTGCGCAATGGAACATCGGCAAACAGGCGGAGTTCGGGGACCGGAAGCATTTCAGGGTTGCATCGTAAAAGGGCACCGCGTGCAGGACAAACCAGAGCCATGGACCGCATGCCCCTGGCGTGCTCTCCCGTGCCATTAAGCGTATGAGAATCGGCGGTCTTCAAAAACACTCCTTCATCGACTACCCCGGCAAGATCAGTTGCGTCCTGTTTCTGGCGGGCTGCAATTTCAGTTGCCCGTACTGCCACAACCCGCAACTGGTCGATGCGTCCGGCGTTGCGGGGGAGCCGCTCACGATCGAGGACGTTCTCGCGTTCCTCGCAGAGCGCCGGGGCTGGCTGGAGGGGGTCGTCATTTCGGGGGGGGAGCCCACGCTGCATCGCGATCTGCCGGACCTCTGCCGCCGCATCAAGCACATGGGCTATGCCGTGAAGATGGACACCAACGGCAGCCGGCCGCAGATGCTGAAACGGCTCATCACCGAAAACCTCGTCGATTACCTGGCGATGGACATCAAAATGGAGCCGGACCGCTATGTTGGCGGTGTGACCCGCCAGTGCGACGCCGGCGCCATCCGCGACAGCCTTGAGCTCCTGATGGCCTCGGGGATCGAGCACGAGTTCCGAACCACCTGCGTGAAACCGCTGGTGACGCCGGAGACCATCGAGTGCATTGCCCGCCTCATCCAGGGCAGCCGCCTTTACGCCCTCCAGCCGTTCAAGGCAAGCCGCCTGCTGCGACCGGACTATTTCAACGGCACGGACCCGTCCTACTCCGAAGCGGAAATGGACGGGTTCCAGCGCATCGCCGCCGCCTGGGTTGAAACCTGCACCCGGCGTTGATGAAGACCGGCTTCGCGTCCGGCCCGCGTCCCGCGCCAACCCAAAAAGCGCTTGTCTTCTGGAAATGAAGTATGTTAAGCGAACATGCTGACGGGTGCTGACCGATTCCGACGGGGTTCCATGGGGCGGAGGCGGCCTTTCTGCGCAAGGGGAAGGGCCAGAACGGCGAAAAGGAGGAGGCGTCAATGGACAGCGGTGGCAAGTTTCTGACATTCACCTCGATCATCATTTTGGCGGTGATCCTGCAAGGGGTTCTGGTCATTGCCGAGCAGCGTGAAACTCCGGAGAAGGCGGCCGTGGAGTTTGCCCGGGCGTACTTCTGGCTGGACACCTCGATGGCGGACCGGCTCTGCAAGGAACTCGGCCCGAGTGAAACGGACAATGCCGTGGCGGGATACCTGCAGCGCGTCGACCAGGAGGCGCGGTCCCTGGGGTATGCCTTCGATTATATGAAGCAGGAACTCTACCATGTCGAAACCCGGGTAAGCCTCAAGGAGGCCGACAAAGCCCAGGTCCGGCTGACGGCGACGCGCAAACGCGCCATCAACCCCGTTTTTGGCGCCGTGGCCGAGGTGTTCGCCCTGACCCAAGCGCATCGGGTGGAGACGACCATCGACCTCGTCAGGGAAGACGACCGCTGGAAGGTCTGCGGTCATCCGTTCGCTTTGACCGAAAGCTGATCTCTCTTCCGTGGTTCCTTTCGAAAGTGCCGGTTTCATGCCCCCCGAAATCGGCACTTCTTTTATGAGCGGTTTTACATCCCCCCGGGGAGGATGCCGGGCCTGAAACCGCACGCAGGTCCGAGAGGGGGCCGGCAGACCGTCCATGGCCGATGTGACCAACCTCTACATGCGCTTGCGCGAGCGGGCGCGGCAGATCGTGTCGCGGCTGCCCCCGCCTGATTTTTACCGCGACCAAAACGCCGCGGTGAGCCTCTCCGAGTCCCTCTTCGAAAGCACCCCTCTCGTTGCCGCTTTGCGCCAGTCGGTTGTGACCCTTCTGGAGGACGACTTCGGTCATGGGTGGCTGCATGCCAGAAAGGTGGCCGTCGATGCCGGCGCGCTGATGCACGTCGAAGGACAGGCGGCCGGCTATTCCGGCGAGTTCCTGCGGCGGCGGACCTGCCTGGCCCACTGCGCGGGGCTGCTGCACGACATCCGGCGCAAACGGCCCGACCATGCCGAACAGGGGGCGGCCTGCGCGCGCGGGCTGATGTCCGGGCCGGCCTTCTCACCGGCGGAAATCGAAGACATCTGCATTGCCATCCGCAACCACGAGGCTTTCAAGACCGCCCTGAGCGTCGACACGCGGGAAGGCGCGCTCTTGTCCGATTGCCTCTACGACGCCGACAAGTTCCGGTGGGGGCCGGACAATTTCAGCGACACCCTGTGGGCCATGGCCGCCTTCGCCCGGCCGCCGCTGGCGGAGTTCCTGCGTCGCTACCCGAGCGGCATGGATCGCCTGGGCCGGATCAAAACCTCGTTCCGCACGGCGACCGGGAGGAGATACGGCCCCCAGTTCATCGATCTGGGCATCGTCATCGGGGAGGAGCTCTACCGTGTGATCACGGCCGAGTTCGCCTCCGAGATCTGAATGCACCGGGCGCATTTACTTTCGTGTTTGACAGTTCCCCCGCCGTTCTTCTATACTGCCGGGGCGTTGCGTCGATAGATCGTTTTCGGCTTCCACCCCTCACCGAGAAAAGGAGATGACCATGACCCCTCAAGGATGGCTCACCCCCCACTGGCCGGAAGGTGTCCCGCAAACGGTCTCCGGATTTGAAATACCGCTTTTCTCCATTCTGGACGACGCGGCCCGGGCCTATCCCGACCACGTCTACACTGTTTTCAGCGATGCCACCCGGACCTTCGCGCAAGTCAGGGAGACCGCCGACCGGATCGCCCATTTCCTGCATGCGCGGGGGATCCGAAAGGGCGACCGCGTGGCCGTTTTTCTTCCGAACCTGCCGCACTATCCGCCCATTTATTTCGGGATCCTCAAGGCCGGCGCCATCTGCGTGACCTGCAACCCCCTCTACACCGCCAAGGAACTCAATTTCCAGCTCAAGGATTGCGGCGCCAAGGCCGTTTTCTGCATGGACCACCCGAATTTCTACCCCACCACGGCGAAGGCCGTCGATGCCACCGACGTCGAGACGGTGGTCGTCTGCAACGTCAAGTCGTACCTGCCCACGCTCAAAGGGCTTATCGGCGGCCTGCTGGGGAAGATCCCCAAGGCGGGGAAATACGAGCCCGGCCATCTGTTTTTCGATGACGTGGTCGCCCAGGCCAAACCCGAGCCGCCGGCGGTGGCGATCGACCCGTCCAAGGACCTGGCCCTGATCGTCTACACCGGCGGCACGACGGGCATCCCCAAGGGTGCCGGCCTGACGCACTCCAACTTCACCTACGAGCTGGCCTGCATCAACGAATGGATCCGGCTGTCCCACGCGGAGGGTGCTGAACCGGAGTCCCAGCGCCAGGGCGGCTTTCACGCCTACCTCGGTGTCCTGCCGTGGTACCACATCTTCGGGATGACCTGCGCCCTGCTCGCGTCCTGCGGCAGCGGCAGCCGGCTGATCTGCGTCCCCGACCCGCGGGCCGGCAACCCGCCGTTCACCGAGGTCCTCAAAATAGTCCAGAAACACCGGCCGACGCTGATGCCGGCGGTGCCGACCCTCTTCGTGGCGTTCATCAACCACCCCCATCTCGATCAATACGATCTGACCTCCTTCATGGGCTGCTTTTCCGGCGGGGCGCCGCTGCCCCCCGAGGTCTGCCGGCGGTTCGAGGAAAAAACCGGTGCGGTCATCTTCGAAGGGTACGGCTTGAGCGAAACCGCCCCGATAGCGGCCGCCAACCCCACCAACACCCGGCAGCGCAAGATCGGCAGCGTCGGGTTCCCGCTGCCGGGTACGGACGTCAAAATAGTGGATCTCGTGAGCGGCCAGCAGGAGTTGGCCCGGGGCGAGGACGGCGAGATCGCCATCTGCGGGCCCCAGGTGATGAAAGGGTACTGGAACCGGCCGGATGAAGACGAGAAGGTTTTCCGCACGATCGACGGCTGTCGCTTTTTCCTGACCGGGGACATCGGGCACATCGACGAGGAGGGCTACATCCTCATCACGGACCGCAAGAAGGACTTGATCCTGGTGGGGGGGTTCAATGTTTACCCCCGCGACGTCGAGGACATCCTCTTCCAGCACCCCAAGGTGGCGATTGCGGCCGTGGTGGGTGTTCCCGATGCCAAGAGCGGGGAGGCGGTCAAGGCCTTCATCCAGCTCAAGCCCGGCGAAGCCGCCACCGTCGAGGAAATCCAGGAGTTCTGCAAAGAGAACATGGCCGGGTACAAGCGGCCGCGGCACGTCGAGTTTCGCGAAACGCTGCCGGTGTCCAACGTGGGCAAGGTGCTGCGCCGGGTATTGCGGGACGAGGCCCGCGGCAAATCCGCGTGATCGCACCCGTCCCGGGTGCCTCGGCGCGAGCCCTTCGGACAGGACGGGTTAGGAACTACTCAGGTGTTTAGGCTGAAGACTGAAGGGCAATAATAATCGCGTATGTCTTTTCCTTCAGCCTATTCACCTTCAGTCTATCTGCCTGAGCAATTACTATCATTGAACCATCCCCGGAGCGGCAGGCTGCGGCAGGCCTGCCCTGCCCGGAGTGAAAGGACCGGACCGGCAGCATGATCAACGCAATTCAACACTGGACCCAGCGGCATCCTTACACTCTCACCGGCCTGCTGTTTCTGGCGATGGTGCTGTTGGGCTGGACCAAGCTGGGGTGGGGGGAGAGACAACTCGGTTTTTTGCTGCTGATTTATTTCATCGTTGCCCTGGGGATCCGGCTGGACGAGATCACCCGTGCCATCGGCGGCGATCCGGGCAACCCGCGCGCGCGGGCCGGTGACGCCGATACCGTTGTCGCCCACTTGAGGGAGATCAAGGAACTGCTGCGCCGCATCGATTCAAAGCTGCAACGGCCGGCGTCGGATGACGATCAAGGGCAGCGCCAATAGCCCGAACATTTCAGTGCGCCGATCTGGCCGCATCCGCTGCGTTGCGGGCCATTCGCGGTATCCTAGTCAGCTTCATGGCCCGACGCCTTGCGGCTGCAGCCACCTCGACTCGTGCAATGTCCGGGTTCGCTGTCCTTGCTGCTTTTCATTGTGCCGGACCCCGGGTGCCGGGGTGCTCCCATCCAAGGGTTTTGACAGCGCGAGAGGGGTATTTTCATGGCTTTGAACCTGGATGCCGTCGGCAGGAAGATCGGCCCTTTCACGCGGTCCTATGACTGGAAGGACCTCGCCCTGTATGCTGTCGGCGTGGGGGCCGGCTTCGATGAGCTTGACTACTGCTACGAGAAACGCCTCAGGGTGATCCCGACCGTCGGAGCGGCGATGACCTTCGACGTCGTCTGGCACCTGGCGGCATCGAGCAACCTGAACGCCGCCGGGGTTGTCCACGGCGAGCACGAGATGGTGTTCCATCATCCGTTCCCGCCTCAGGGAACCCTGACCACCGAAGGCGCCATCGCCCATTACTACGACAAGGGCCGGGAAAAGGGGGCGCTCGTGGTGGCCGAGTTCGAAACCCGCCTCGCCGGGGGCCCGAGGCTCTTCACCACGCGCGCGGCTCTGTTTGCACGCCTGGACGGTGGGTTCGGCGGCGAAAGCGCACCGAGTCAAGCCCCGCAATTCCCAGACCGGGCGGCGGATTGCGAAGTGCAAGCGGCGCCCACCCATGATCAGCCGCTGATATATCGGCTCTCCGGGGACACGTTCGCGCTCCATGCCGATCCTGATTTCGCGCGGGCAGCCGGCTTCGAACGACCGATCATGCACGGTTTGTGCACCATGGGCTTTGCCTGCCGCGCACTTGTTTCCCGGCAATGTGCGGGGGCTCCGGAAAGAGTGCGGCGCATCGGCTGCCGGTTCAAGCGGCCGCTCTATCCCGGAACACCGATCAAGACCCAGGTCTGGGTCGTCGATGAGGGCAGGGCTCTCTGGCGGGTCGTGAAGGCTTCCGACGGGGGCGTGGTCATCGACAACGGGGTATTCGAATACGCAGAGCCCCTGCAGATGTGAACGTTGCGGCGCGTTTCACCGGCCGGCCGACGCCAACCGCGCCACCGGGTTGGCGAAGCTGCAGGGCATCATGGCCGCGCATTTGCCGCAGACGTGGGTGGTTTCGGGCAGGTCCGAGAAGTACTCGAGGCCGGCGCGGTTTTCCTTGAGCCGCTCCCAGCAGCGCCGACGCTCGAAGCCCTCGGTCGGGAGGGCCGTGACCGGGCAGGCGGCAACGCACAGGCCGCACGCCCTTCCGGCCTTGAGCAGGCAGGCTTCGCGTGTTTCAACCAGCGGGTTGTCGCCGAGGTCGGCCGCGCTGACGAGGCTGCCCAGACGGCCTGCGCAGCCGGCCGGGGTGATGAGCATGTGGTGGGTTCCGAAGCGGCCGATGTTGACGAGATGGCCGAGATGCTTGTGGGACCAGCGCGCCATGAGCTTCTCCTCGTCGAAATTATGCGTGGCGGGCGTGAGGCCGCACGCGAACCCCCGAGCACCCAAGAGACCCGCCAGTGACTGGCTCAGGCGGTTGATGAGGTCGTTGGTCTGCACGTAGGCGAGGCCCCAGTTCCGGCAGGGCCGGTCGCCCGCGCGGTTTTCGCGGGGAAGCTCCTTCTTGAAGGGGATGAAGAAGACGATCACGGATCTGCCGGTCGGCAGCAGGTCGCGGGGGTGCAGGTGGTCGGGGGCGGCGATGCGGCGCAGCGTGTCGAAACGCGCGTCGACCGGTGCGGTCGCCAGCAGCGGCCTGCGCCACCAGCCCGCCTGGCCGAGCCGCTCGGGCTCCGCCGCTACGAACTCCTCCGCCAATCGCCGCAACTCCTGCACGGATACGGATGCCATCGGAGTCTCCTTTCCAGAGTTCGGGTCGGCCGGCACTCCGCCTGCGCCGCCCCGTGGATGTGTGTCAGGAGGTCATAACGGATGCCGGCCCCGCGGTCAACCGCAAACCCGGGCCCGCCAGCGGCCAACTTAGCGCTTGGCGAATCCAGCAGAATGGTTTAAACTGGCCGTGTATGGGCAATCCTGCGTGCGAGGGGGAGGTCGGTATGGGAAAAACGATTGCGGCACTTCTGACGATCGGACTGCTGCTGTCCGGTTGCGCGTCGACCTTCGATTTTCAAAGACAGGATTCGTTCGAGGAGCGCGTCCGCCAATACGGGAACCTGATCCGCTGGTCCGAGTTCGATTCGGCCCAGTACTTTTTGGCCTTTGAAACGTCAGGCCAGCGGCCGAAAGTACCCGCTGACGTGCACGTCACGGATTACCAGGTCAAACTGAAGATCGTCTCCGATGATGCGCGCAAGGCCGGCCAGTCGGTGGACATCACGTATTTCAGGGGCGGCAACCCCCGGGTCAAGACCGTGACGGACAAGCAACTCTGGGAATTCGACCCCACCCGGAACGATTGGTTCCTGAAGAGCGGGTTCCCGGATTTCAAATGACCCCGCTCCACCCGGCCGTCGCAACGCTTGCCGCCGTCTCTGCGGGCCGCTCCCGGGCCTCATGAAAATCTGCTTTTACACACCCTTCAAACCGCTCGGCCACCCGCACCCCTCCGGGGACCTGGTCACGGCCACCGGCATCCTCGAGTTTCTCGAGAGCCGCGGCCACCAGGTGGTCCCGGTGAGCTCCCTGCGCTGCCGCTGGATCTACTGGAAACCCTGGCTGTGGCCCCGCCTGGCATGGGAACGGCAGCGGGTGGCGCGGCGTTTCGGCGCGGCGCGCTGCGACCTGTGGTTCAGCTACCATTCGTATTACAAGGCCCCGGACATGCTGGGCCCGGCCGCCGCCCGGCGCATCGGGATCCCGTACGTGCTCTTTCAGGGCATCTACTCCACCCGGCGCCGCCGCGATCCGAAAACGCGGCCCGGATTTCATTTGAACCGGCAGGTCCTGCTGGCCGCGCGCCACGTCTTCACCAACAAGCGCATGGATTGGGTCAATCTCCGGCGCCTGCTGCCGGAGGAGCGGCTGACCTACGTGGCGCCGGGTCTTCATTCCCGGGACTTCACCGTCGACCCGGACGCGCGCGCCGAACTGCGCCGGCTGTGGGGTGCCGGCGAGGAGCCCGTGGTATTGTCGGTGGCCATGTTCCGGCCCGGGGTCAAGGCCGAAGGCCTTACCTGGGTGATCCGCACCTGCGGCGCGCTGCGGCGCCGCGGACATAAATTCAGACTGGTCATCGTCGGGGACGGAAAAGAGCGCTCCCATCTCGAGCGGCTGGCGCGGGGGGAGATCCGCGACGGGTGCATTTTTACCGGCCAGGTTCCGCGGCAGCAGCTTTACCGCTACTACAGTGCGGCCGACCTGTTCGTGTTCCCGGGCATCCAGGAAGCCCTCGGCATGGTGTACCTGGAGGCCCAATCCTGCGGGCTGCCGGTGGTGGCCTTTGACAACGCCGGGGTGCCGGAGGCGGTTCAGGACGGCCGGACCGGTTTGCTGGTGCCGATGCGCGACGGGAGGGCGTTTGCCGAGTCCATCGCGCGGCTGCTGGACGATGCGCCGATGCGCCGCCAAATGGGCGCAACCGCGCAGGCCCATATCCGCGAGGCCCATGAGCTGGACCGGAATTACGGGATGGTGGAAGAAAAATTAAAATGCATCATCAAACCGTTTTAATTTTCAATCTTTCGATGTTAAACAGGGTACGTGAAACGAGTCGCATCCATGATGCACCCAGAAATCACCACCCGCTTCGGGTTGATTCGCCACGCCGAAACCGTCTGGAACCGCGCCAAACGTATCCAGGGCCACCAGGACTCGCCCCTGACGCCGGAAGGTGAGCGGCAGGCGGCCGCCTGGGGGCAAGCCCTGAACCGCCTGCGCTGGGATCGTATCCTGGCGAGCGACACCGGCCGGGCTGTCGCGACGGCCGAGCGCATCAACATCCACCTCGGGCTGGAGGTGGTGCTGGACCGTCGGCTGCGGGAGTTGGACTGGGGCCGCTGGGCGTCCCGGACCGTGGCCGAGCTGCGGGCCGAGGAGGGAGCGCTCGTGGCGCAGCAGGACCGCGCCGGCTGGGATTTCCAGCCGCCGGGCGGCGAGTCGCGCCGCAGCCAGTTGGAGCGCAGCCGCCAGGTGCTGCTGGAGGCAGCCTCCCGCTGGCCGGGGGCCGCAATCCTCGTGGTCACCCATGGGGGCCTCCTCAAAAGCCTGGTCCATCATCTGTCGGGCGGCCAGCCGCTCGCCACCGACGGCATCGGCCTGCAGCCCTACCAACTGCACTGGGTATCCGCCTCGGGCAGTCATCTCACGCTGGAGCGGTTGGATGCCCTTCCCACTGAATGATCCCCGCACCGTGTGCGTTTCCGGAGACAGGCGTGTATGGACGTACTGATGATTCATGACCTGCGTCAGGCGCATTTCGACCTGCCCCTCGACCGTTACCGGCTTACCTTCGACGACGGCCTCTATTCCCAATACTACTACTATCCCCTGCTGAAGGCGCACCCCCGGCCGCTCACGTTTTTCATCACCACCTCGCTGATCCGCGAGGCGCCGGCGCGGGGTTGGTTCAACGGTCGTTTTCTCAGGCACCTCGCCACCGGCCGTTACTCCCACAAGGCCTTCATCGAAAAGGACCTCGATGACTTCATGACGGCCGAAGAGGTCCGTTTTCTGGCGGAGCAGCCCGAGGTTCGCATCGGGGCCCACAGCCACTTCCACGACGTCATCCTGACCGATGTGCACCCGCGCAAGCCAAAACCCGTCAGTGCCTGGAAATCCGAGCGTTTTGCGGATGTGCCCGCTGCGCTGCGGGAGGGGTTGAGCATCCGCTCACGGCTGGCCTTCCAGGGGTTCGAGTTCGCCCAAGGACGGCTCGCGCCGCGTTCGGAGGAGCGGTGGATGGAGTTCATCCGGCGCGACACGGAGCTGTGCCTGAACTGGTTCGAACGCCATCGCCTCCGGGTGCCGGAGGCCTACTGCTTCCCCTTCAACGAGTACTCCTCCCGGCTGATCGATGTGCTCACCGCCTTCGGTTTTCGAGAATTCTACGCCGCGCGCTCCGCCAAGGACCCGCGTCTCATCGGAAGGACCGACATCGATTCCCTGCCGGAGGCGGCGGCCGGTGCCGACGGCTCGCCTGCGGCCGGGGGGTCTTGAGTCTGCAGGCGTTCGTGTTTAGTATTGATGACTTTTTGCGAGTAAACCAAGGTTCGCCGTAGCGAGATTCGAAAAGGCTGAAAAACCATTATCAGCGTTCGATGGGCATGAAGATCATATTCTACTGCCAGCATGTGCTCGGCGTGGGGCACTTTTTCCGCAGCCTGGAGATCTGCCGGGCGCTCGCCGGCCACGAAGTGATCCTGGTCACCGGCGGGCCGCGGTTCGAAGTGCAGCTCCCGGGCCACGTCCGCGAGCTGCGCCTGCACGAGCTCGGCATGGACCCGGAGTTCAAACAGCTTCGGGCAGCTCCCGGCGAAGACATCGAGACGGTCAAACGGGCGCGCCGGGCGCGCCTGCTCGCGTTGTTTGAAGCCGAAATACCCGAGCTGTTCGTGCTCGAGTTGTATCCGTTCGGGCGCAAGGCATTCCGGTTCGAGATCGACCCGGTGCTGCAGGCCATCGCCGGCGGCGGCCGGGAGGCCTGCGGGGTCGTCTGCAGCGTGCGGGACATCCTGGTCGAGAAGCGGATGCCCGCGGAGCACGAGGAGCGGGTCGTGGCGGCGCTCAACCGGCATTTCGACGCGGTGCTGGTGCACGCCGACCCGAAGCTGGTGGCGCTTGAAGAAACCTTTGGCCGCCTGGGGGACGTCCGGCCTCCGGTCATCTACACCGGGTTCATCACACCGGCGCCGGCGCCGGACGGCCGCCGGCGGATCCGCGACCGGCTGGGACTGGCAGAGACGGAGAAACTGATCGTCGCCAGCGCCGGCGGCGGCAGCGTGGGGCTGCCCGTCCTGGAAGCCGCCGTCCAGGCCTTTCTTCGGCTGGGGCCGCCCGGGGCGGCCCGGCTGGTCGTGTTCACCGGACCCTTCATGCCGGAGGCCGATGCGGCGCGCCTCACCGCATGGGCCGGCGGCCGGGTCGACATCCACCGCTTCACGCCCGACTTCCTCGATTACCTGGCGGCGGCCGACCTGTCGGTGAGCATGGCGGGGTACAACACCACCATGAACCTGCTGGCCGCACGGGTGCCGGCGCTGGTGTGGCCCTTCGCCCAGAACCGCGAACAGCGGCTGCGCTCCGAGCGTCTGGCCGGCCTGGGCGCCCTGCGGGTGCTCGCGGACCGTGATCTCGAACCGCAGCGGCTCACCGCCCTCATGGACCAGGCGCTTGCCCAAACGGCCCGGCCGGCTGTCGACATCGATCTGTGCGGTGCCGCCAACACCGCGCGCTGGATCGCGGGCTGGCGCGACCTATAAACCAGCCTGCGGCGTGCTGCAGGGATCTTCAATCCGTTCTGTTTACTTGATCAGTCCGGTGTGATATCGCGTTTCAGAACAGAACAAGCGGCGGGCTGCCAACACAGACATTTCACGAAATGGGTGGGCTAAACTTCGGCTGCCAGATGAGTTGGAATCATGCAAGCGCGCATCTTTTCCGATACCCCCGAAAACGCGACCCGCGAGCAGCGACTGGTGGTGCTGCCTTTCGGCAAGTCGGTGGAAATCGCTTATAAAAGCATCCGGGTGCGGTTTTTCCGGGCACTGATCACCACCCTGAGCCTCGTGCTGGCGGTGTCGTTCCTGAGCTTCGTCGATGTGAGCAACGATGTCGCCAACGGCATGCTGGCCAGCGGCAAACCCGATTTGCGCCTGGACCTCAGTCGTTCCGGGTATGACCTGGGCCCCCAGGACACCAACGTGGCGAGCAGTCCCAAGCAGCGCTGGATCATCATCCTGTCGCTGCTCGTCTGCGTCGTGGGCATCGTGAACGCCCAGCTCATGGCGGTGACCGAACGCTTCCGGGAGATCGGCACCATGAAATGCCTGGGAGCCCTCGACCGGTTCGTCCTGAGGCTGTTCATCCTCGAAGCCGGCATGCAGGGGCTGGCGGGAGCCGCGGTGGGTGCACTGGCCGGTACCCTCTTCGCGTTGGTCGGGGGGATAGCGCGGTTCGGCCTTGCGGCGGTGCAACTGGTCTCGGTGACCGATGTCGCGGCCTCCCTGACGTGGGCCATCGCCATTGGGCTGGTGCTCAGCCTGCTGGGCGTGTTGTACCCGGCCTGGGTGGCCGCCCGGATGCAGCCGGTGGAAGCCATGCGGGTGGAGCAATGAACACGCTCAAAGCTCAAAGCTCGAAGCTCAAAGCCCAGGGTCTGCCCGTGGTCCTTGCTTTCAGCTTTCAGCTTCGAGCTTACAGCTGAGGAGTATCCCATGCCGGAAGTCAGCAACGTGGTCCGGGTCGTCAACGTCACCAAATCGTTCAAGCTGGGCAAGATCGAGGTCCAGGCCTTGAAGGGGGTCGACCTGGAAATCGCGCGGGGAGACTACCTCTCCATCATGGGCCCCTCGGGGTCGGGCAAGAGCACGCTCTTCAACATGATCGGAGGCCTGGACAAGCCGAGCTCCGGCAAGGTGTTCATCGACGAGGTCGACATCGCCCAGCTCGACGCCTATGAGCTCGCCTGGCTGCGCTGCCGCAAGATCGGCTACATCTTCCAGACCTTCAACATCATCCAGGTCATGACCGCCTTGGAAAACGTGACCCTGCCGATGATCTTTGCGGGGGTGAACAGCGAGGCCGCCGTGCAGAAAGGGATGAGGCTCCTGGAACAGGTGGGGCTCGCGGACCGCCACAGCCACAAGCCCTTCGAACTCTCCGGCGGCCAGCAGCAGCGGGTGGCCATCGCGCGGGCCCTGGCTAACGACCCCGCCATCATCCTGGCGGACGAACCCACGGGCAACCTGGATCTGACCACGGGCGAGGAGGTCATCGCCCTGTTGAAACGGCTGAGCCAGGAGCGGCGCGTGACCGTCATCGCGGCCACGCACGATTTCAAGATGTTGAACGTGTCCGACCGGGTGGTCTGGATCCGGGACGGCCGGGTCGACAAGATTGAGAACCGCGATGAGCTCTCGATTTCCATCGGGCAGATCGGGGTGCGGGACTGAGCACGGATGAAGCCTGGAAGCTCACATACGTTGGATCGGTCCCAGGCGCCATGCGCACGCCGGATTCTGCAGATCCTGCTGATCGGGGTCCTGGCGGCTGCGCCCTGCCGGGCGGCCGCCGTCGATTTCCACCAGCTGATCGCGGTCTTCGCCGCCATAGGCGACCGCAGCACCGGCACCCCCGGCAACGCGCGGGCGGCCGGTTTCATAAAGGAGACGCTAACGCAGCTGGAGATCGGGGCCGTTGAGTCCCACTCGTTTGCCGTGCCCGTCATCCGGCACACCGCGAGCAGCCTCACGGTCCCGGAGCGCGGACTGACCATGCCCATCCTCCCCCTGGCGGGCAACGCCATTACGCCCCAGGCGATCGCCCCCCCCGGGATTACCGGCCCGCTCGTCTACGCCGGGGATGGAACCCTTGCCCGCCTCAACGGGAAGGGGGTCGAGGGGGCGGTGCTGCTGATGGAGCTCGATTCCGCCAAGAACTGGCTTCAGGCGGCCAACCTCGGGGCGAGCGCCCTGATCTATGTGGACCGCGGGGACTCCGCCCGCATGGATTTCGAGGAAAAATTCGAGCTTTCGCCGGTCCAGTTTCCGCGCTTCTGGATGCCGGTAGAGGCCCTGCGGGAGGCCTTCGGCGACTTCGAGTCGGCGCCGGAGGGAATGGTCGCCGGCGCGGTGCAGCTCGCCTCCCAGGCGGGCTGGGAGAACGCGATTTCGGAGAACATCACCTGTCTCATTCCCGGCACCTCCCCTGAGCTTAAAAAGGAACTGCTCCTGGTGGAGGCGTTTTACGACAGCACCGCCCACGTGGCCGGAAAGTCCCCCGGCGCCGACGAGGCGGTCGGTGCCGCCACCTTGCTCCAGGTGGCGCGGCACCTCAAGGAGCATCCGCCGGAGCGCAGCGTGCTGCTGGTCGCCACCTCCGGCCACGCTCAGTCCCTTGCCGGTCTGCGCGAGCTGGTGTGGAGTTTCACCGCGCGCTCGCGGGACCTGCGCGACGCCCGCAACGAGCTGCAGCGCTACGTGAAAAAGGCCCGATTGACGCTGCAGGCGCTGCGGGGCGCCACTTTTGACGACCGGCCGGCGGCGGGAACGGCAGCGCCTGCGGCGGCCGCCGAGGAGGCCGGCGGCGAGAGCCCCGAGGCCCTGCTGAAGGCGGCGATCGAAGAGCGCCTCAAGACCGACGGAGACATCGTTTCGCGCCGCCTCATGCAGCTGCGGCTCGACGCGCATGGCCGGGACCCGGTGCTGATCCGAGAGCTCACCGCCGAGCGCCAGATGCTGCGCCGGCTGATGTGGCGTGTTTCGTTCCAGGAGCTTGCCGTCGACGAGCGCCGTGTGCTTAAGCAGGTGGCGGCCCAGGCGCTTGCGGACCAGGAGGTCATGCTCGCGGATGCGCGCGTTCAGCTGCGGTTGGTGGAAAGTGCGGCCGCCCTGCGCCGCAGCGTCCAGGACTACGAGGTCGCCGCCACGGTATCTTTGCACCTGTCCAGCCACGGGGACGGTTTCGGCGCTTTCAACGCCGGCTGGCTCTACCCCCTGCGGCCCCGGATCAACCGCGTGCCCGCCTACAGCCAGCTCGAGGAGGTCTTGAAGGCGGCTGCCGCCGGTGTCGAGCGGGGGCTCAGCGCCGGCGGCATGTACAAAGATACCCTGCGTCCCAGCCGGATGCGTCCGTGGCAGAGCTATTTCCTCGACCGCCCGGCATTGGGCGGGGAGGTGACCGCTCTGGCCGGCACCCACGGCCTCACCTTCGTCACCACGGCGGATGCCCGCGCAGCGTGGGGGACACCGGGCGACCTTCCCGGAAAGGTGGACACGGCTTTCGCCGCCCGGCAGAGCGCGGTCGTCTGCGGGCTCATCGGCCACCTCGGCCGGGCGCCGAAACTGCGCGAAGAGGAGGCTCCGCGCAACGGCTTCTCGTCGGTCGCCGGCCGGGCCAAGTTCCTGCGGCATGGCGAGCTTTTCGCCGACAAACCGGCGCCGGGGACCGTCGTGCTCTGCTACCAGGGGCCGTCGCGGTTTCACGTCATGGTGGACGCGCAGGGCCGTTTCAATCTGAAGGGGGTCGCCGACAAGACCCACAGCTTTCACAAGGTGATTCTGGAGGCCTACCGCTTCGACGAGGAGAGCGGCAACGCCGTCTGGGCCATCGACAAGAAACTCACCGGCAAGGATGCCTACCGGGTGAAGATGAACCGCCGGTTCATGGAGACCGACCTGGTCATGTTCGCCGGGACCGGGACGACCCTGTACAACCTGCTCGAGCCTCGAACGTTCCGGCACCTGTCCAAGGCGGACGTGATCGACGGCCGCCGGGAGGCCGAACCCCTGCACTGGTTCATGAGCCGGCTCGACACGTGGACCTCCGCCATCAGCACCGTTTTTCTCGAGCGCGGAACCCCCCTCAAGCTGACGCTTTCGGACACGCCGCTGCGGCGCAAACTCGTTCTCATCAACGCTTCGGAGAAAAACCCGATCGGAGCAGGCTACAAGGTGGAGGAGTTCCCTCTCCTGCACCGCACCGAGTACCGGGTGGCCCGCGACATGTGGGCCTTGCTCGGGCCGCGTATCGCCAATCTCGAGGCGCGCGGCATCTTCAACGAGCGCATCCGCAGCCTCCAGCAGCAGGGGGTTGCCGACCTGCAGGTGGCAGAAGCGGCCCTCCAGGCCCGGCAGTATGACCGGTTTTCCGAGGCCAGCGCCAGTTCCTGGGCCCTGGCCGCGCGCGTGTACGACGACGTGGACAGAACCCAGAAGGACGTCCTCTATGGTGTGCTGTTCTATATTGCGCTCTTCGTGCCGTTCGCCTTCTGCCTGGAGCGGCTGCTGTTCGCTTACGCCAACATCTACAAACGCATCGCCGCCTTCAGCGGCATTCTGGTGCTGCTCATCGTCCTGATCTACAACGTGCACCCGGCCTTCCAACTGGCCTACAGCCCCATGGTGGTGATCCTCGCCTTCCTCATCATGGGGCTGTCCCTGGTCGTGACGCTGATCATCTTCTTCCGCTTCGAGCAGGAAATCGCCAGCCTCCAGCCCCGGGCGCGCAGCGCCCAGGGCGGCGAGATCGGGCGCTGGAAAGCCTTCGTGGCGGCCTTCATGCTCGGGGTGAGCAACCTGCGCCGGCGACGCCTGCGCACGGCGCTCACTTGCACCACCCTCGTCATTCTGACGTTCACGATCATGAGCTTCACTTCCGTCAAATCCCTGCGGCACCATGCCCGCATCCTCTACGACGCGCACGTGCCCTATTACGGGTTCCTCCTGAAAAACGCGGACTGGGCGGACTTGCCCTCCGAGGCCCTGGGTGTCATCGCCAGCACCTTTGCCGGCACGGGCACCGTCGTCCCGCGGGCGTGGCTGGAAGGGCCGGACCGGGCCCGCACGACCTTCGTGCCCCTGCGCGCCGACGGCCGGGTTATCGAGGCCCAGGGGATGATGGGGCTCTCCGCCGCCGAAAGCCGCGTCTCCGGCCTGGACGCCATCCTGGAGGGCGGGCGCTGGTTCACGGAAGCCGACCGGTTCGCCGTGCTGCTGCCGAATCGCATGGCCGCCAACCTGGGGATCGACCCTCGGCGGCCCGAGGGGCGCACGGTCTCGCTGTGGGGGATGACGTTTGAGGTCGTCGGCGTCTTTTCGGCGAAGAAGCTCCAGGAGCGCCAGGACCTGGACGGCGAGCCCCTGACCCCGGTCACCTTCCCGCGCGAGATGTCGGCCGAGATGACCGAGGAGGAGGTCGACGCGCTCGAGTCCGGGGATGACGTGCGGGAGTTCCAGAGCCGCTACCAGCACACCGCCGCCGACCTGACCGTGATCGTCCCGTATCAGACGCTCATCGCCGCAGGCGGCCGCCTGAAGGCCGTGGCCATCCGGACCGACTCCCAGGAGGCGGTGGCGGCGACCGCCCAGAAGCTCGTGGACCGTTTCGGACTGGCCCTTTTCAGCGGCGAGCCGGACGGGACTTTCCTCTACAACGCCAGCGACGCCATGAGCTACAGCGGGGTTCCCAACATCATTGTCCCCCTTGCCATTTCCGTCTTCATCGTGCTCAACACCATGATCGGCAGCGTCTACGAACGCAAGCGGGAGATTGCCGTCTACACGTCCGTGGGGCTTGCGCCCTCCCACGTCTCGTTCCTGTTCATCGCCGAGGCGCTCGCCTTCGCGGTGCTGAGCGTCGTGTTCGGTTACCTGCTGGCCCAGACCTCGGCCAAGCTTTTCTCCGAGACCGCCCTCTGGGCCGGGATCACGGTCAATTACTCCTCGCTTGCCGGTGTGGCTGCCATGATGCTCGTCATCATGGTGGTGCTGGTCTCGGTGATCTACCCGTCGAAGGTGGCCGGCCAGATCGCCATCCCCGACGTGAACCGGTCCTGGACCCTGCCGTCTGCCCGGGGCAACACGCTCGAGTTGGTCTTCCCGTTCCTGATGACCTACCGGGAGCACGTGAGTGTCGGCGGGTATCTCTATGACTACTTCGACGGGCACACCGATGTCGCCCAGGGGCTGTTTTCCACCTCCGACATCGCGCTGGGCTTTGCCTGCGAGACGGCCACCGGCCTTGCCGGTCGCAGCGGCGATTGCCCGGAGGCGGCCTGCGAGTTTTCCGAATGCCTGCAGCTGAAAAGCCGCGTGTGGCTGGCGCCGTTCGATTTCGGAATCATGCAGGTGGCCGATCTCAAGTTCAAGCCGTCCCCGGAGCAGCCGGGGTTTCTCGAGATCCACGTGCGCCTGACGCGGGAATCCGGGGAGTCCAATGCCTGGCACCGCATCAACAAGGGTTTCCTGCACCGCATCCGCCGGCAGCTCCTGGTCTGGCGCTCGCTGGATGATGAGACCAAGCTGTTCTACGAACGGCTGCTGGCGGACGTGCGCGAGCAGCGGGGGGCGGTGACGGATGGCGCCGTGGCCCCGGCTCCGGACACGACGCCGGGGCCACCGACACGAACCCGCGAGAGGACGGAAACGAGATGACCGACGTCGAGCCGAAACCGGAAACAGCCGAGGGCCGGCACGGCACCGGGGAGCGGATCCGCCCGCGATCGGTGATCCTGGGGATCCTGCTGGCGCTTCTGATCTGCGCCCTCACACCCTTCAACAACGCCTACCGCCAAGGCACGCCGCTGGGGGGCGGGTACTTCCCGCTCGCGCCGTTCTACATCCTGGTGTGGATGATGATCCTGACGGCGCTGCTGCGGGCGGTGTTCAACAAGCACCGGCTTCTCACCGGCCGGGAGCTGCTCGTGACGTGGGCCCTGATGATGCTCCTGTCCGGGATCGCCTGGACCGGCCTTGCCCGCACCTTCTTCTTCAACCTGACCGTCCCGTATTACTTCGCCACGGCGGAGAACCGCTGGGCCGAGGTGCTGCAGCCCCTGCTGCCCGCGAGCTGGTACCCCCAGAGCCTTGCGGCGGTCGACGGCTTTTACAACGGGCTGGACGGCTCCCGGCAGATGGGCTGGGTGGAGGTGCTGCAGCAGATCCCTTGGGGGGCCTGGGCGGGGCCGCTGCTCGGCTGGATCGGCTTCATTTTGATGTGCTACCTCGTGATGGTGTGCACCGTCAGCCTCCTGGGCCGGCAGCCCCTGTACAACGAGCGCATGAACTTCCCGCTGCTGCGGGTGCCGATCCTGATGCAGGAGAGCTTCGACCATAACCGGCTCGGGCAGCTCTTCGCCAACCGTTACTTGGTCGCCGGTCTGCTGATCCCGATCGGCCTGCACCTGCTCAACGGGCTGAGCTTCTACAACCCGTCCATCCCCTCGATCCCGACGCTGATCCTGGCGGGGACCTATTTTCCCAAGGTCGGACTCTTCTCGGGCTTTTACAAGCTGAAGATCTACATCTACCCGGCCTTCATCGGCTTTGCCTTCCTGACCTCCAAACAGATCTCCTTCTCTTTCTGGTTCTTCTATGTCGCG
>DATITS010000035.1:0-10279 GCA_035467535.1 Desulfobacterales bacterium | reverse complement strand
TCATCCGGTCAATGGGATTTGCCGTTCGATCAGTGCGCCCATGATACCAGGGCCGGGGGTGGTTGTAAAGAAAAAACACAACTCACGGTATGTTTTTCGGTCGTAGGCTACAAGATGTGGGGTAGACGGGTTTGTCGAGTTCGTCGAGTTCGTTGAGTTTATTGGGTTTGTTGAGGCAGTTGCTTGGGTGTTTAGGCTGAAGACTGAAGGCTGAAGGCTATATAACATCTGGCAAGGCAGGAATCAAACCATTCAAGACCTGAGCGTTAACCTTCAGCCTTTCGTCTATCTGCAAGTAGTTGCGAATTTCCCATATATACAGGCAGTAAACGCGGGAATCATCTTGACACCGGGTCGGCTTGCCCGGTATGGTGACCAACAGCCCGCAACGCACTCGGCCGAACACATGCATAGAAGCGGTTTCACAACCTCGGATCACCCCTGAGGGCAAGGCACAGGCCGATTCGAAAGCGCAGCATGCAAGGCAGTATGTGAGCGTTTCGAGAGGCTTGCAACGCCGTCATCGAGGGTCAGGCGGGGTTGTACCACTTCTAACCAGCTTGCCACATGCAGCAGGACCCGGAGGGAGAGGCGCCATGTCCGCGACCAAATCGCTCAGTCTTCAACAGATTCTCGACAACCCCACGGTCAAGCAGGCAGTCGATGACGTGAGCTACGAACTCCGGCGCAGACGGGGTTTTCGGCCGCCCGCCTGCCAGGTGTTCGCGCAGCCTTACACCCTTCTCGAGGAGACCGACCGCTTCCGCTTCAGCATCGATCCGGAGGCCGAGCGTCAGCTTCCGGGCATCATCCACAACAAGGTCCAGATCGTCACGGGTAATACCAAGGTCTCGAAAGCAGAGGCGGAGCGTTACACCAAGCGACGCCACATCGGCATCGTGTTTTCCGGCGGTCCCGCGCCCGGCGGCCACAATGTGATTGCCGGGCTGTTCGATGCCGCCAAGCAGGTCAATCCCGAGAACCGCGTCTTCGGGTTCCGGGTGGGGCCTGACGGCGTCATCGAGAACGAGGCGGTCGAGATCACCCGCGAGCTCGTCGATGCCTACCGCAACCTGGGCGGGTTCACGATGATCAAGACCGGCCGCGCCAAGATCGACTCGAAGCAGAAGATCGACCTGTCGCGCCAGACGTGCAAGGCATTAGGGCTGGATGCCCTGGTGATCGTGGGCGGCGACGATTCCAACACCAATGCCGCGTTCCTGGCCCAAGAAATGGCCGACGACGGCATCCAGGTGATCGGCGTGCCCAAGACCATCGACGGCGACATCCAGGTGCGCGACGAGCAGGGCCACGTGTTGTGCGCCGTGTCGTTCGGGTTCCACACCGCGGCCCGGGCCTTTGCCAATGCCATCAGCGGCCTTGCCAACGACGCCAGCTCCGACATCAAGTACTACCACGTCTGCAAGGTGATGGGCCGGGTGGCGAGCCACCTGGCGCTGGAGGTGGCTTTACAGGCGCATCCCAACATCACCATCATCGGCGAGGACCTGGTCGATTTCGTGGACGAGGAGCGGCTGGAAAAGGCGGCCAAGGAGCACCGGACCGATTACACCGCCTACGGGATGACCCTGCGGCACCTGTCGCGGATCATCTGCGAGGGGATCGTCAAGCGGGCCGGCGCCGGGAAGAACTACGGGATTATCGTGATCCCCGAGGGGGTGCTGGAGTTCGTCAACGAGGTGGAGGTGTTCATCATGAAACTGAACACCATCATCGCCGAATACAACCGCACGCACGATCGGGATTTCCACTCGTCCTTCCCGTCCCTGGAAAGCAAGCTGGAGTACCTGCACCGGCTGGCCCAGCGCTCCCGGGACGATTCGGCCTTCCGGCTCTGGAACACCCGGGACGAGGACCTGTTCAACGACCTGCCGGAATTTTTCCAGGAGGGGCTCCTGACGGAGCGCGACAGCCACGGCAATTTCCAGTTCTCTCAGATCCACACCGAGAGAGTGCTCATGGGGCTGGTGCACGACTATCTCAACATCCTGAAGGAGAAAGGCCTCTATAAGCTCGGCATCCCGCAGGGGTATTTCCGCAAAACCATGCAGAAGCACGGTCACGACCCGGATCGCTACGGCCCGGCTGTTTTCGAAAACTACGGCCAGGGCGAATTCCTCCTGACCAAGGTCTCGATCATTTCCGCCAAGACCCTGCGCCAGGAACTGGAAAAGGCGGGGCTGATCGGCCCCGAGGACAAGGTGCCGGCCGCCGTCGAGGCGATTTACAAGAAAACCGTGCCGAGCTTCAAGACCCAGGAGCACTTCTACGGCTACGACGGCCGCGGCAACGACCCGACCCAGTTCGACTGCGTCTACACCTACAACCTGGGCATGACCGCCTTCAGCCTGATCGCCAACGGGGCCACCGGCCAGATGGCGGCCATCCGGAACCTGGAGTTGGAGTTCGCCGCCTGGGAGCCCATCGGCATCCCCATCGGCCCGCTGATGCACCTCGAAGAGCGCAAGGGCAGGCTCGCCCTGGTGATCGAGAAGGCCCTGGTGGACGTGGATTCCATCGCCATGCAGGTGTTCAAGGCCCACCAGGAGAAATGGCTGGCGGCCTTCGAGGGGGAGGACTGCTACCGCAGGCCCGGCCCCGTCCGGTTCAGCGGAGAGGGTGAAGAGGAGCGGCCGCTGACCCTTCAATTGAACGCCATCGTCA
Source organism: Desulfobacterales bacterium (assembly GCA_035467535.1). Classification (GTDB taxonomy): domain Bacteria; phylum Desulfobacterota; class Desulfobacteria; order Desulfobacterales; family SpSt-501; genus SpSt-501. Next base: position 7,594 of record DATITS010000035.1, on the reverse strand, counting down.
GCCGATCATCCTGAATCCGGCCATCCAAAGCCGGTATTCACCGCAGAGGCGCCGAGTTTGCAAAGAGGTTGAAATGCCCTTTCCGGTTAAAACCGACCGGATCGCGCCACGCGCCATGACCCGCATTTTACGAAGTCATCAAGCCTGAAGTGAACCGCTTTCAGCGGTACTTGCTTTCCAGTCGGCTGCGTTCAGCGGCCGACATCATCCCGATGTCCACGAGCAGTTCAGCAATGCCGTCCTCCCGCAGCGGTTTGATCTTCATGATGCTTTCGGGGCTCTGCTGGTTCAGACTGACAAACGTGTAGTGCAGGTTGAGTTTGGATTTTTTAAGGAGGTAGATGTTCCTGACGAAGTTGGCTTCCGATCCGTAGAAAATGACATGAGTGCTCATCAGAAAATACAAGACGGCGCCGACGGCGCCAATGAGCAGGTACTGTTTCAGGCGCGAGAGCATAACGCGGTTCCCTTCCGAGGAGGAATCTGGTAGAATTCACTTACACTTGTTTATAGGCATAGTTTACCAATCTTTCCCGTGGCGGTCAAATTTTCAACAGGGGGGTATATGCAAGCCCTGCAACGGCGTTTCCCGACGCGCAGCGACATGGCCGACTCGATGGTCCTGACCGCCATTTTCCTGGCGGCGGCCTACTGGGGGCTCGAAGCGCTGATCAACCTGTTTTCGCCGGGGGAGATCAGCTTCTACCGCGAGATCTTCGGCCCCAACGTCGGCGTGATGGGTATGCGCGTCATCGTGCTGTGCCTGTTTCTGATTTTCGGCTCCCACGTCCAGTTCACCATCAACAACCGCAAACGCGCGGAGCAGGCGCTTAAGGAGAGCGAGGAGAAGTACCGCAGCATCCTGGAGAGCATCGAGGAGGGCTATTACGAGGTCGACCCGGACGGCAACTTCACCTTCGTGAACGACGCCACCTGCCAGATCCTTGGCGTTGCGAAGGCGGAACTGCCCGGCCGGAGCATGCGGCAGTTCCTGACTGCCGAAAGCGACCGCAAGCTGTGCGAAACATTCCTGGAGTGCCTGAGCGCCGGCCGGTCCGTCAAGGCGTTCGACATCGAGTTGCAGCGCGGGGAGGCCGTGCTCTTCATCGAGGCGTCGGCGGGCCAGCGCAAAAACCAGGCCGGGGAGGCGATCGGCTTCCGCGGCATACTCCGGGACCGGACCGAGAAAAAGAAGCTTGAGTTGGACCTGCTGGAGTCCTACCGCAAGGTCCAGAACGCCCGGGTGGCCACGATCCTGGGGCTCGCCAAGCTTGCCGAATACCGCGATGAGGGCACCGGCACTCATCTGGAGCGGATCCGGGAGTATGCCCGGCTGCTGACCGGCGAAATGGCCCGGATGCCCGGCCACCCGGAGTCCATTGACCAGCGTTACATCGACGACATCTACAACTCTTCGATCCTGCACGACATCGGCAAGGTGGGCATTCCGGACGCCGTGCTGCTCAAGCCGGGCGAACTCACCCATGAGGAGTTCGAAGTGATCAAGTGCCACACGCGCTTCGGGGGGGACGCCCTATCCGCCATCGAATCCCAGATCGAGGGCCGTTCGTTTTTGCACATCGGCAAAGAGATCGCTTACAACCACCACGAGAAATGGGACGGGTCCGGCTACCCTGCCGGCCTCAAGGGGCGGGCCATCCCCCTGGCGGCGCGAATTGTGGCGGTGGCCGATGTCTACGATGCCCTCACCACCAAGCGGTTTTACAAGGAAGCCTTCTCCCACGCCAAGGCCCGGCAGATCATCCTGGACCTGAGAGGCAGTCATTTCGATCCGGCGGTGGTGGATGCGTTTTCGGCTATCGAGGGTGAGCTTGACCGCATCCGTCAAGAGAAGCTGGAACAGGAGCGGAAAACCACTGCGCCCATCGGTGAGTGCCACCCGGGGCCGGCCATGCTCGCAGCAGCGGCCTCCTGACGTTTGAGCACCGCCGTGGGGCGGGGTTTCGTTTCTCTAAACCCACCCCGCTGGTGGAGGACCTGGAGAGGTTCTGCCAATCCGGGGTAAACGCGGTCAGTCGAAATCCGAATTTTCAAATGTTCGAATTGAGGCGGTAACCTGAGGCCGCCCGTTCTGCGGGTGAAGGTTTACTCCGGGTGAGGGTCTGCCGGTTTCAGCACCAGCAGGATCAGACGGTTCTCCGGGATGACCTCCGGGACTTTTTCGAATTCAACCGGCCGGCCATCGATGTCGGCGGCCTTGCCGATCTTCCCGAACCCCCGGTCCTGCCTTCGGAAAAAGTCCTGCAGCTCTGCCCCGCGGATCAGCACCCCCTGCTTTAGAAAGCCCGGACCGATTTCGCGGGCCACCAGGTTGAAGAGCTTGATGTTGACGCTGACGGGTCCACTTGCGTGGGACCCGCCGGGGCTGGTGTGGGATATCTGCCGGCGCATGGCGGCATATGCCCCGCCCTTGCGCAACACCGCGCCCGCCAGCCCGGGCATGGCGGCCGACAGGGCAATCGTTGCACCGTCGCTGACCTCGGCGGCGGCTATGTCGTCGATCGCCTTGCCGTTCAGAAAAACGGTCTGGACCCGGTCCCGCAGGTAATCCGGGTCAATGCCGCACGCCCGGCAGAGGAAATCTTCAAGCGATGCCCCGGCCGGCCGTTTGAGCGTGAAGCCCTGACCCAGCAGCGGCAGAAATCGCGACAGGCCGTCGGCAGCGACCGTCAAAGTCAGCCGGGAAGTTTTTTCAGCGTCCATCGATAGGTCCTTTAAAAAAATCGGGGAGGCCATGAGCCTCCCCGATTTTATCATGTAAACCTGTGCGAGGTTACCAGTTGAAAACCTGGTCCAGCTCCGAATCCTTCACCATGAAGGTGACGTTGTGGGGCGGCAGTTTCTCTTTTTTGAAGTAGTCCGGCAGCCGGTCCATCTCTTTCGTGAAGCCCGCTTTCGTATTGAATTCGCGTTCCAGTTTCAGGATGGATTTGCCCAGCCCGACGACATCGTCTCCGGTCAGTTTCTGGCCGCCGAAGCTGCCGAGGAGATCCAGCAGGGCCTGGAAGGTCTCCGGCTGGTCCAGGATGGCGAAGGCGATGAAGAGGCACATGCCGGTCGAGTCGATGGCGGCCGTCGCAATCTGCAGGTTGCGGGACAGATCGATCTGCCCCTCGGGCTTCAGCGCGTCCACTTTGCCGCCGACTCCCAGAATGTTGGCCGTCACCGCGTAGCCGGCGGTGTGGTCCGCACCCTGGGTGGTGGTGGCATAGGTGACGCCGATGCCTTGAACCCCGCGCGGGTCGTAGGCCGGCATGGCCTGATTCTTGACGACCGGCACGCGTTCGACGCCGAAGACTTTGCCGGTCAGGCCGGCGCCGCTGCCCAGGATGCGCCCGAGCGGGGTGCCCTTGCCGACTTCCTTGACCAGGTCGATGGCCGCCTGGGCGTCGCCGAACTTAAGGACCCCGGCTTCCATGGCGACCCCGATGGCGGCGCCCATCTCGATCGTGTCCAGGCCAAAGTCGTCGTCCAGGCGGTCCAGCATGGCGATGGCGTCCAGGTCGTCGATGCCGCAGTTGCCGCCGTGGGCCCATACGGTTTCGTATTCGGGCTGCTTGGTGAGATAGTGGCCGTCCTTGTCGTAGTAGGTCCCCGAGCAGCGGATGACGCAGCCGCGGTGGCAGCCATGGGTGGCGGAGCCCTCGCCGCCGCGGGCGTTCTCGGTTTCGGCCTGGGTCTCGCCGCTGATCTTGGCGCAGCCGTCGAACCGGCCCCACATGAAGTTCTTCGTCGGGTAGGCGCCGGCCTCGTTGATGACGTTGGTGAGCACGTTGGTGCCGTAGGTCGGCAGGCCCTGGCCGGTGACGGGGTGTTTCCGGAGGCCGGCGACCCAGTTCTTGTTGGCTTCCTTGAACTTGGCCGGGTCCTTGGGGCTGCGGACCGCGCAGCCGGCGTCATCCACCACGATCACCTTGACGCCCTTGGAGCCCATGACGGCGCCGACCCCGCCGCGGCCCGCGTGCCGGGTGGGACGGAACTCCATGTCCGTGAAGGCAATGGAGGCGCCGGCAAGCTTCATCTCGCCGGCCTGCCCGATCGAAATGCAGCTGACCTTGTCGCCGTGGGCGGCCTTCATCTTATCGGCAACCGCGTAGTTGCCGAGCATCTTCAGGCTGCTGTCGGGTTTGATGTCGACCTTGTCCTTGCTGATGCTGATTTTGTAGAGCGTGTCGTCCTTGGGCTTGCCCTCCAGCACGATGGCGGCAATGCCGAGGCGGCCGAGCATCTGTGAGGCCATCCCGCCCGAGTTGGCTTCCTTGATGCCGCCGGTGAGCGGGCTCTTGCAGCCCACCGAGATCCGGCCGGACATCGCCGCCGCGGATCCGCTGAGAAGCCCCGGCGCGATGACGAGCTTGTTCTCCTCGCCTAGCGGATGGCAGAGCGGCGGGACCTCCTTGGCGATGATGGTCGAGGTCAGGGCGCGCCCTCCCAGACCGGCATAGCTTCCGACCGGCTCCGATTTGACCTGGGGGCCGCCGTCCGCACCCATGTTGATCCTCAGAATTTTGTCCATGGCACCCTCCTGAAAGTTAAAAGGTTTTCAGCGATCCGCTCGAACCCGTTCATTTCCGTGACAGGAGTCTTCTCAACCCGATTCCAAGGACTGTAATAACGCGTATTCTGCGGTCAAGTCAAGTTTAACCAAAAATAACAGATGGGTTATCCGTTGTTGCGTGCGAAGGTCTGCATGAAGCCCGCCAGGGCTTCGACCGCTTCCAGGGGCACGGCATTGTAAAGAGATGCGCGGCAGCCGCCCACCGAACGGTGGCCCTTGAGTCCGCCGAGCCCGGCTTTCAGCGCCTCCTCGAGGAAGCGTTTCTCCAGCTCTTCGCTCGGCAGCCGGAAGGTCAGGTTCATCAGGGAGCGGCTCCCGGGCTCGGCCGTGCCGCGGTAGAAGCCGCCGCTGGCGTCGATGGCGTGGTAGACCGCCGCTGCCTTCTTGCGGTTCAAGGCCTCCATCCGGTCGAGCCCGCCCACCGTCTCCTCGAGCCATTTGAGAACCATCTGAACGGTGTAGATGGCGAAGCTCGGCGGCGTGTTGTAAAGGGAGTTTTTGGATGTGTAGGTGGTGTACTTCAGCATGGCGGGAAGGTTCGCGGGCACGCGCGCGAGCAAGTCGTCGCGGATGATGACCATGCAGACGCCGGCCGGGCCGATGTTTTTCTGGGCCCCGGCATAGATGAGGCCGAACCGTCCGGCCTCGATGGGTCGGCTCATGATGTCCGAGGACATGTCGGCCACGATCGGGACCCCCTGTGTTTCAGGGAAGGCGGCCCACTGGGTGCCGCGGATGGTGTTGTTGGAGGTCAGATGGACGTAGACCGCATCCGAAGAAAAGGCGATGTCGCGGGGGATGCAGGTGAACTGCCGGTCCTCGGAGGAGGCCACCACGTTGACCGTTTTGCCGAGCACGCGGGCCTCCTTGATGGCGTTTGCGGCCCATGTGCCCGTGTTCACGTAGTCGGCGGATCGGCCGTCCGCCAGAAAATTCATCGGGATCATGCTGAACTGCAGGCTGGCGCCGCCTTGCACGAAAATCACGTGAAAGCGCTCGTCCAGCGCAAGGAGCCGCCGGGTGCGGGCGATGGCATCGTTCAGGATGGCGTCGAATTCCTTGGAGCGGTGACTCATCTCCATGACCGACATGCCGGAGCCCTTGTAGTCCAGCAGGGAGCCCTGGATTTCTTCCAGCACCGCCAGGGGCAGGGCGGCCGGCCCCGGGTTGAAGTTGCAGATCCGGTTGACTTTCATGAATTTCACCTCCACGAGTGAGTGCACGATTCGCGCTGCGGCCCGCCGTTTTCGAGCCGCAGCGCCGCCGATATTTCTACAGATCCGCGCCGATAAGTCAATTCAATTTGTAACGACTCAGGTGTTTAGGCTGAAGGCTAAAGGCTGAAGGCTATAAAATATCTCGCAAAGCACGAATCAAGGCCTTCTCGGTTTCTACGACCTTTGGTTCAATAGCCGACTCAAATACCCGAAGTCTTGTGTGAGCACGCATGGGGTTTGCCCCTGAAAGCCTTCAGCCTTCAGTCTATCTGCCTGAGCAGTTACCATTGACAAAGGCCGGCGCTTGACCGTAATACAACGGCGGTGTAGTCCCTTAATTCATAACTACTCAGGTAGAGAGGGTTAAGGAGAGAGAGTCATGGAGGCCATTCATCATTAGTTAGCACGTTCATATGATTTTTTTTGTTTGGCGTTCATTCGCGTCAATCAGCGGCTCCTCTCAGCCTGAACTCCTGGGTCGTTACGGACTTTCGCGGTTTTCGCGCATTTCGTAGTTAAAAGTGATTTAAGATAACTGAGCAGTAGCGAATTTATTTCCGGCTTGTCCGGGTGAGGAGCGTCTCGCCATGAAGATACTGAACTATCCGTCGGCTGCCGCCGAGAGTGCCGTCGCACGCATTGTGACGCGCGGGCTTTCGTTTTCCAAAAAAGATCACGCCGCGGTCAGCCGCATCCTGGAAGAGGTGCGGCGCCGGGGCGACCAGGCGCTCGTTAAGTACAGCCGGCGCTTCGATGCGCCCGGTTTCACCCTGCAGGACCTGCGGGTCGGTCCCGCGGAATTCCGGCAGGCGGCCGCCGCGGCGGATCGCGGGTTCACCCGGGCGCTCAATCGGGCGGCGACGCAGATCGAGGCGTTTCACCGCCGCCAGGTGCGCAACTCCTTCATCAGCCTCGACCGGGCGGGGACGATGCTCGGGCAGCTCGTCCGGCCGGTCGAGCGCGTGGGCGTCTACGTGCCGGGCGGCCAGGGCGGCAAGACGCCGCTGGTCTCCTCGGTGCTCATGGGGGCGATCCCGGCGCGGGTGGCCGGAGTGGCGCAGGTCGTCATGGTGACCCCGCCGACGGCGGACGGGCGGGTCAATCCCCACCTGCTCGTCGCGGCCCGGAAGGCCGGGGTGGACGAGGTCTACAAGGCGGGCAGCGCTTGGGCCGTGGCCGCACTGGCCTACGGCACCGAGACGATCCCCCGGGTCGACGTGATCGTCGGGCCGGGCAATCTCTACGTGACCTTGGCGAAGAAGATCGTGGCCGGCACGGTGGGCATCGACATCATCGCCGGTCCGAGCGAGATCCTGGTCATCGCCGACGAGTCGGCCGACCCCGAGTTCATCGCCGCCGATCTCCTCTCCCAGGCCGAGCACGACCCCATGGCGTCGGCGGTGCTGGTGACGACCCGTCGGGAGCTGGCGCAGGCGGTGAAGGCCGCGCTATCGCGGCAGCTCGCGCAGCTTGCGCGCGCCGAGATCGCCCGGGAATCGATCCGCCGCTTCGGCGCGGCGATCGTGGTGCGGGACGTGGCCGCGGCCATCGCGCTTGCCAACCGCATGGCCCCCGAGCATCTCGAGCTGCAGCTGCGCGATCCCTTTGCCCACTTGGGCGCGATCCGCAACGCCGGCGCCGTCTTCCTCGGGGAGTACACCCCCGAGCCGGTCGGGGACTACGTGGCGGGGCCCAACCACGTGCTGCCGACCGCCGGGACCGCCCGTTTCGCCTCGGCCCTTTCGGTCGACAACTTCGTCAAGCGCACCAGCCTGATCCACTACTCCGCCGACGCCTT
>DATITS010000034.1:0-2166 GCA_035467535.1 Desulfobacterales bacterium | reverse complement strand
ATTCCCAGGACGATTTCGAAACCGGCACCATTGCCGCGGCCTGCGGCGGGGTGACCAGCCTGATCGACTTCGACCTGCAGATGAAGGGCGAGTCCATGGCGGAAGCCATCGAGCGCCAGAAGGGGATCGCGGGCAAAGCCTGCATCGATTACGCGTTTCACCTGGCGGTGATGGACCCGCGGCCGGAGGTGATCGCCGAGGTGAAACAGGCCTGCCGGGACTACGGCACGCCGAGCTTCAAGATTTTCATGGTCTACGACTTCCGCGTGGACGACGGCATCATGATCCGGCTGCTCGAGGAGACCAAGAAACACGGCGGCCTGGTCCAGGTGCACGCCGAGAATTTTTACATCATCCAGCACATGAACGCGGTCCTCGCCGCTCAAAAGAAACTTGCGCCGTACTACCACGCCGTCAGCCGGCCCAACATCGCCGAGGAGGAGGCCGTCTATCGCGCCTCCAAGATGGTGGAGATGACCGGCTCGCGCATCTACATCGTGCACCTCTCCTCCAAAGAGGGGCTTGGGGTCGTCAAGCAGGCTCGCGATCGGGGGGTCCAGGTCTACGCCGAAACCTGCCCGCAGTACCTGGTGCTGGACGATTCGCGTTACAAGGAGCCCAATTGGGGCGGGGCCAAGTATGTCATGAGCCCGCCGCTGCGCACGCCGGAGAGCAACGACGCCTTGTGGGAGGGTTTGCGCTTCGGCGATCTGCAGGTGGTAGCGACCGACCACTGCCCCTTCAACTTCAGGGGCCAGAAGGACATGTTCGGCAGGAACGACTACAAGAAGATCCCCAACGGGGCGCCGGGGATCGAAACCCTGCTGATGGTCGTGCACTCCGAGGGGGTGGCCAAGGGCCGCATCAGCCTGGAGCGCATGGTGGACGTGCTCTCCACCGGCACCGCCCGCATGTTCGGCATGAAGAACAAGGGCGAGATCGCAGTCGGCAAGGACGCCGACATCGTCGTCTTCGACCCCAAGCAGAAGTTCACCATCACCCAGAAAAAACTCCACATGAACGTGGACTACACGCCCTACGAGGGCCTGACCGTGACCGGCATGCCGGTGGCCGTCTACGCCCGCGGCCGCAGGACGGCCGATTGGAAAATAGACCGCATGCAGTTCGTCGGCGAACGCGGCCACGGCCGCTTCGTCAAGCGCGAGCCGTTTGAAGGCTTTTAAGACTTCCCGAGGAAATCCGGTCATGGCCGGTGCCGTGACCGGATGCACTTGAAGTGTTGACCGAACTTCTTCTTGGACCTGTTTTTGCTCCGAAAATCACGGGTCAACTTCTTAGTCAAACTGAAGCGGATTTGGCCGCTCAAATCAGATCAACTCGACAGCCGGGTCAGATCCCACCCTCACGCAAATAGGCCGCACGTGCCTTCACGGCTGTGTCCGGGAACTCGCTGAACACGCCGTCCACGCCCAACCGGAAGAACTGCAGGTACTCAGCTTGCGGATCACCCCGATAGCTGGAAGCCAGATGCCGCTTCTCATTGCGGAACGTAAACACGTGTACGAATAACCCCTGCCTGTGAGCTTCGGCCACCAATGACGTCGGTGGTTGGGTCGCGGCGTCGCGCAGGTCCACCTTGCCATCGCCGCTGACGTCGACGAGTTGTCCGGCCGCATCGACCTGGACCTTCAATGGCACGATATATGGCTTCCAAACGCCGATGCCGTCGGCATAGGTCCTGATCTCGGCCAAGCCCGCTGGCATAACCATGTCTGCAAACAGGCGCGTATCGCCGGATTTGCACCAGTCATAGGGCCGGTCGAAGGGAATCGCATAAGTGATCTTGCCGGTCTTCAAGTCGATGTCATCGCCGTCAACGAGTTGCACCATGCGCGTCTTCAAACCCTTGCTGCGCATCTCCTTCAAACTGCCCGGTTCAAAGCTTTGAACGAACACAGGCGCGGACCGACTATTCCACCCAGCCGCGTTGAGTGCAGCGATCAGCTTGTCCTCCAGGGGGAGACCCAGGTCGCGGTGATAACTGGGGTTCTTGGTCTCAGGGTAGACGAGGATGGTGCGGTCAAGCTTCGCACTCTGCGTTTTGACCAGGCCGATGATCTCCTGCAGCGTCGAGATCCTGAACCTGCCGTTATTCTGTTGAGGACGCTCAGGGTCCGCCATTATGGTGCCCAGCGTCTTGATCTC
>DATITS010000033.1:0-31337 GCA_035467535.1 Desulfobacterales bacterium | reverse complement strand
GCTGGGCCTTCAACTCGTTTTGGGCCGCCTTGCCGGAGTTGGACGTCTCGAGGATCTTCTGCAAATCGACCACTCCGATCTTGACGGGATCGGCGCTGAACGCCGGCCCGGCGGCCAGGAGCAGCAGCACTGCCAGTCCGGCCGTGAACATTGCTTTCGTTGATCGCATTTCGATTTCCTTTCTCAGTGGTGACGACTTCAAGTGCCGGCGCGTGCCGGCATCTTCAATTGGACCGGCGCCTGCTTAAAAGGCGGACGCCACGGAAAACTCCCAGGCCCCGTTGTGCGAGTCCCCGGGCTGCGGGTCCAGGATCCAGCCGTAGGCGATGCGGATCGGGCCGATCGGGGAGAGCCAGCGGATCTCGGGCCCGGCGCTTTTTCTCAGATTGCCGAATTTGGGGGTCTCTCCCTCGAGACCCACCATGCCGGTGTCGAGGAAGATCAACCCGAACACACCCGCCTCTTCCAACAGCGGGAACTTCACTTCGAAGTTGCCCTGCACGAACCAGTTCCCGCCGACGGCCCCGCCTTCCTTCTGGGGCGCCAGGTCGTTGCGCGTGAAGCCGCGCATGGTGTTGATGCCGCCCAGGTAGAACTTCTCGTAATCGGGAAGCTTCCAGTCCGGCAGCTCCCTGACATACCCGGCCCGGTCGTGGACGACCCCCGTCAGCTTCCAGAACAGGGGAAAGTACCAGCCGTTCTCGACGATGACCTTATTGAAGCCCACATCGCCGCCAAGGCCGGCGAATTCGTAGGAGAGGTTGTGGATCGCGCCTTCCTTGGCGTTGAACAGGCTGTCCCGCGAATCGTAGCGCGGAGAGAGCGTGATGCTGCTCTTGACGTAGTCGCCCTTCTCGTCCTGGATCTGCTGCGAGGCGTACTCATCGATCTGGCCCATCCGGGTAAAATCCAGGTTATAAGATACATTGCCGCGGACGTATTCGGCCAGCGGATAGCCGAACCGGACCGTCCCGCCGATGCTGTCCCGGCTGTAATCGTCCATATCGCTCTGCCACTTGTAGAGCTCGACCCCGGCCGACAGCGGTATATCAAATAGCCAGGGCTCCGTAAAGCTCGTGCTGTAGCGCTGGGTCTTGCCGCCCAGCATCCCGCGCAGGGCCAGGGTCTGGCCGCGGCCGAAGAGGTTGCGTTCGGAGACGCCCCCGGTCACGAACGCGTTTTCCGCGGTCGAGTAGCCCGCACCGACGGTGAAGGCCCCGGTGCTTTTCTCGGTCACCCCCACCGTCGCCTTCATCTGGTCGTCGGCGCTGCCTTTGGCGGTATCCACCTTGACGTCTTTAAAGTAATCGAGGCGATTCAGGTTGCGGGTGCTGCTCTTGAGCCGCTGGCTGCTGTAGAGTTCCTGCTCGTAAACCCGCAGCTCGCGGCGGATGACCTTGTCCCGGGTCTTGGTGTTGCCGGTGATCTGGATCTGTTCGAAGTAAACCTGTTTGCCCTTGTCGATCTTGAAAGTGATGTTTGCCAGCAGCGTTTCGGCGTTCTGATCCACCAGGGGCGAGACGTCCACGTAGGCGTAGCCGTCGTTCGCGTAGAGGTCCGTGAGGGCCAAAACGTCGTTGCGCAGGACCTCGCGGTTGAAAAAGGGCTCCTTGTCGATCTTGAGCTTCGGCAGCAGTTGCTCCTTCGGCAGGATCAGGTCGCCGCTGAAATCCACCTTGCCGACTTTGAAGCGCGGGCCCTCGTTGATCTTGAACGTGGCGACGATGCCGCCCGCCTCGGTCTCAAGCTCGGGTTCCCCGACCCGGGCGCGGATATAGCCGTTGTTCTGGTAGAACCCCTGCAGTTTGATCGCATCCTGCTTGAGGATGTCCTGGTTGAGGTCGCCCGCGGAGGTGATCCAGGACAGGATGCCCTTCTCCGACGTGTCGATCACCCCCTTGAGCTTGCTCGCCGAAAAGGCCGTGTTGCCCGTGAAAAGGATCTTTTTGATCAGCAGTTTCTGGCCTTCGTCGATCGCGTATTCCACGTCGGCCTGGTTGTTTTTCTGGGCAACGATCGTGTACGTCACCTTGACGTTGTGGTAGTTTTTCTCCTTGTACATCTCCTCGATCCGCCGCATGTCGTTGCGGACGGTAAAAATGTTCAGGATGGCACCCTTCTTCAGATTGAGGCTTTTCTTGATCTCGTCGCTGTCGAAAACAGCGTTGCCGCTGACGGAAACCGCGCGCACCGTGGGCTTTTCGGTCACCTTGAACACCAGCACGACACCGTCCGGCTGCTGCCGGGACTCGATCTGGATGTCGTCGAAATACCCCATGCCGTAAATGGCCTTGAGGTCCTCGGCCAGGTTCTGGGCGAGGTAGACATCGCCGGGTTTGGTCTTGATCAGCCGCCGAATCGCGTCCGTCTCGATGCGCTGGTTGCCCTCGACCAACACCTCGACGACCTTCTCGCGCTTGAAAATGGTCAGGCTCATGTCCTGCACCAGTTTTTTCACCGCGCCGGGCAGGCTTTCGACACCTTTTCCCACCGCCGTAAACACCTTGACCGGACGGTCCCCCGCGGAGGCAAGCAGGTGGACGTCGAGGCTGAAATCCTGTCCGATCCAGGTGAGGCTTCCCCAGACGAGGTGGTCGGCACCGGTCTGCACGGCCAGGCGGGCCAGTCCGGCAGGAGTGGCCGCCGATTGATTCCAGCTGCCCGCCGTGGCGTCGTCCAGAACGCGGGCGTTGGCGCCTTCCTCCGTGAAGCGCTGCTTCATCGCCTCCGGCAGTTCGCTCTTCAGATACGCCAGCTCCGGCAGCGCGTGGACCTCAAAGGGCATGACGATGACGCCCACGGCCTGCGGCTGGGCCGGGGCCTCAGCGGCGGGCAGGAGCGTGGCATGCATCAGGACCATCAGTGCGAGCCCCGCTGCGAAGCGAAAGGTGTGACGGGCCGGAATCTTTTTCATATGTCGTCGCCGGTACAAATCTGATGTGATCCGTTGATGCCGTGCGCGGTCCATCCGCGCTTGGCAGGGTGTTGCAAAACTGCGCCTGAGGCCGTGATCCGGCGTTGTGCGGCTTTTGCAAATGCTCACATATCGCCCAATATGCTGCGCTTTCCAAAACGCCGCACGCCTTGGCTGACGGCCTGATGCTTGTTCTGCAACACCCTGTATTATTTAGGTCGCCTGCGCCAGTCTGCCTTCCACCAGGGTCACCCGCTTCGACATGCAGGCGGCCAACTCCAGATTATGCGTGACCACGACCAGGGTCATGCCGAGTTCGCTGTTCAACTCGAGCAGAAGCCGGTGAATCTGGTCGGCGTTGGCCCGGTCCAGGTTTCCGGTGGGCTCGTCGGCCAGCAGAAACGGCGGTCGCAGCGCGAGCGCCCGTGCGAGCGCCACCCGCTGCTGCTCCCCGCCCGAGAGTTTCCCAACCCGGTAGTCCAGCCGGTCCTTCAATCCGACCCGCACGAGGATCTCGCGCGCCGCCCGGGCGGCACGCTCCCGCCGCCAGCCCTGGATGAGGGCCGGCATCATGGTGTTCTCGAGCGCGCTGAACTCGGGCAGGAGATGATGGAACTGGAACACGAAACCAATGTAATCGTTGCGGAACTTCGCCAGCCGGGCATCCGGATAGTCGAAAATGCTCTCGCCTTTGAAATACAGCCGGCCGCTGTCGGGGCGGTCCAGGGTTCCCAGGATGTGCAACAGGGTCGACTTGCCGATCCCGGAGGCGCCGATGATGGCGATGGTCTCACCCGCCTCCAGATCGAAGTCGAGCCCCTCCAGCACCCGGACGATCGCCCCGCCGTTGCGGTAGCCCTTGCACACCCCACGGACGGCAATGAGGGCCTCCGGCGGGCGCACCGCGCTGGTTTCGTCTCTTCGTTCCGTCATGATCGCGCGCTCATCCGTATCGAATCGCCTCGACCGGGTTCAACCGTGCCGCCTGGCGGGCGGGGTAAATCGTCGCCAAAAAGCAGATCACCAGTGCGGCGATCACGATCGCGGCGACGTCCAGCACCTCCACCTTCACGGGCAGCTGGGTGGTGAAGTAATAGATGTCGCCCGTGAGTTCGTGGATGTTGTAGTGCTTAAGCAGGCTGCAGACCCCGATGCCCAGAAGGAATCCCAGGCCCGTACCGATGGTCCCGATCACCATGCCGTTCAGCACGAAGATTTTGCGGATGCTGCGTTCGGTCGCCCCCATCGCCTTCAGGATCGCGATGTCCTTGGTCTTGCCCATGACCATCATGATCAGGGAGCTGGCGATGTTGAACGCGGCCACCAGCACGATCAGCGTCAGGATGATGAACATCACCCGCCGTTCCAGCTTCAGGGCCTTGAACAGGTTGCGGTTGAGCTGCATCCAGTCCCGGGCGTAATAGCCCGGTCCCAACCGGGCGAGCACGGCATCGGCCACCTCGCGCGCCTGGTAGATGTCGGTGGTGCGGATCTCGATCCCGCTCACCGCGTCCCCCATTTTCAGGAGCCGCTGTGCGTCGCGCAAGTTGATGTAGGCGAATGTCTGGTCGTACTCGTACATGCCGGACTCGAAATAGCCGGTGACCTTGAACTGCTTCATGGACGGAACGTGCCCGACGGGCGAGAGCATGCCGCGCGGGGAGATGAGCTGGACCACGTCGCCCACGACCACACCGATGTTCTTGGCCAGCTCCTTTCCCAGCACGATGCCCGGCATGGCGGCGGAGGCCCCCTCCCCTTCGCCCGGGGGACGGCCCTCCGGCAGGTTCACATCCGCAAGGGTTTTCAGCACGCTGCCAACGGTGGCCGGATCGACGCCGCGCAAAACGGCGCCGGTGATCGAGGCGGTCGACCGCAGCATGATCTGGGTGTAGATGAACGGGGTGGCGGCCTCGACCCCGCTCACGGTCTCCACCTGGCGCATCGCCTCCGCGGACTCGGTGAACGGCCCGGTGTGCCGCATGAGGATGACCTGGGCCTGACCGCCGAGGATGCGGGCCTTGAGGTCGGCTTCAAAGCCGCTCATCACCGCGATGACCACGATCAGGGCCATCACCCCGACGGCGACCCCCGCGATGGACAGGTACGTGATGAGCGAGATGAAAGCCTGCTTCTGCTTGGCCCGCAGATACCGCCCGCCGATGAAGAACTCAAATGACATAAGTCGCTTTCAACACCCTGTTAAACTTGATGAGATCGCAAAAAGTCGATTTACAGACGACTTTGCAAAAAGGTCTAAGTTCAAGGCGCGCAAATGTCGTGCTGCGAGGCGTCGATTATTCCCAACCCCGGCCGATGGCCGCGCCCAAAGCCCGAGTTCAAGGCGCGCGAAGCCCGCGACGCGAAGCGTATCTAAATGGTACGCCGCAGCGATCGTGGGCTGAAGCGCAACGCGGAAATTGGGCTTTCGGCGCTGCCATCACTCGCGCGGCTTCATGTGCGGGAAGAGTATCACTTCCCGGATCGACGGCGCGTTGGTCAGCAGCATGGCCAGCCGGTCGATGCCGATGCCCTCCCCGGCCGTGGGGGGCATGCCGTACTCGAGGGCCTCGATGTAGTCCTCGTCCATCCAGTGCGCTTCCGCGTCCCCGGCCTCCCGCTGCTTGAGCTGTTCCACGAAGCGCTCGCGCTGGTCGGCCGGGTCGTTCAACTCCGAAAAACCGTTGGCGATCTCCCGGCCCCCGATGAAAAGCTCGAAGCGCTCGGTCAACTCCGGGACCTGGTCGCTGCGCCGGGAGAGCGGGGAGACCTCGGCCGGGTAGCCGATGATGAAGGTCGGCTGGACGAGCCGGGGCTGGACCAGCACGTCGAAGAGCTTGGTGATGATCTTGGCGAGCTTGCCGGTCTTGGTGATCGTCACCCGGCGGTCGGCGGCCAACTCCAGCAGTTTCTCCCGGTCGTTGAGGATCCCGCGTTCCACCCCGCCGATCTCCTCCAGGGCGTCATAGAGCGCGAGCCGGCGCCATTTCCCGGAAAACTCGATGACCTGCCCC
Organism: Desulfobacterales bacterium; assembly: GCA_035467535.1. Taxonomy (GTDB): domain Bacteria; phylum Desulfobacterota; class Desulfobacteria; order Desulfobacterales; family SpSt-501; genus SpSt-501. The sequence goes on along the minus strand of DATITS010000033.1, from coordinate 25,409 downwards.
TGGTAGTCCACGGCCGTGGCCCCGCAGACCTTGGCCGCGACACGCGCCAACAGCGCTTCGGTCAGGTCCATCAGGTCCGTGTAGGTGGCATAGGCCTGGTAGAACTCCAGCATGGTGAATTCCGGGTTGTGCTGGGTCGAGATCCCTTCGTTGCGGAAGTTGCGGTTGATTTCGAAGACGCGCTCAAAGCCGCCCACCACCAGCCGCTTCAAGTAGAGTTCCGGCGCGATGCGCAGGTACAGGTCCATTCCCAGGGCATTGTGATGGGTCTTGAAGGGGGTCGCCTCGGCCCCGCCGGGGATCGGCTGCATCATCGGGGTTTCGACCTCCAGGAAGTCCCGCTCCAGGAAAAAAGAGCGGATGTCCTGAACGATCCGGCTGCGCCGGATGAAGATCTCCCGCACCTCGGGGTTCATGATAAGGTCGATGTAGCGCTGGCGGTAACGTTTTTCCGGGTCCTTAAGCCCGTGGAATTTTTCCGGAAGCGGCCGCACGGTCTTGGTGACCAACCGCACGCTTTCGGCCAGTATCGTCCACTCCCCGGTGCGCGTCTGGAACAGGGCACCGGTCACGCCCACGAAATCGCCCACGTCCAATTGCTTGAAGAGGGCGAAGGCCTCATCCCCGATGCGGTCCTTGCGGATGTAGGCCTGCACCTGGCCGGAGCGGTCGCGGATCCGGATGAAGGCGGCTTTGCCGAAATGGTTGACGGCCATCATGCGGCCGGCGACGGCAAAAACAGGACCGGTCTCGGTCAGAGACTCCGGGGCGGAGTGGATGATCGCCTGAAGCTCCCCGATTGCGTGCAGCCCCTTGAAGTCGTTGGGATACAGCGGTACCTGGCGGCTCTTCAACGCTTCGATTTTCTCGTAACGTTTCTGTAAAACGTCACCGCTGTTTTCGATGGGTGTTGGCATGGCGTCTTCCCGTTGGGTCGTTCGGGCAAGGCGGATGGCCCGGGCGGGCATCGCAGCTCCGGGGCGCATCGCAGCCTCTCGGCCTGAAGCGTTGCCGCTCAGGGTGGCATGGGTGATCGCAAGGCCCGGATGGGCAGAGGTCTCACACCTCGTCCCAAAAGGCCGCGCCTGCAGCCGCCGTCGCAAAAGAGCGTCCCCCCGGGGTGCCCGCACCCCATGCGCATCGGCGCATGGCGGAGGAACGCACATTAAACAAAAACGGATAGTCTATTTGACTGCAGCTGTCAAGGTTTAGTTGGCCGGATTTGGCTGACGGTCCGGGCTAAGAGAGGGATCGCGCCGGCGGGTCGATCTGCTTCAGGCTCAGGATGAAGGTGCTCCCCCGGCCGGGCTCGCTCTCCACGTTCAGGCGGCAATCGTAGGCTTCGAGGATGCGGTGCACGATGGACAGACCCAGACCGGTCCCGGCGGGCTTGGTCGTGAAAAAGGGGGCGAAGATGGACTTGAGGGTCTCCGGCGCCATGCCGATGCCGGAGTCGGCGATCGTCAGGCAGGCCTGCCGGTCCTTGGCGAGGGCGAGTTCGACCCGGATCTCGCCGGCCGCTTCGATGGCTTCGGCCGCGTTCACCAGCAGGTTCCAAAGAATCTGCCGCAGGTGGGCCGGATCCATAGAAATCCAGATCCCGGGCTGGGTCTTCAGGGTGGTGGTGACCCGTTTCCCGGTGTCGCCCTTTTTCTCGAACAGCTCCAGCGTTTCCCGCAGGGCTTTGTCCAGTTCGATCGGCTCGGCTTGGCCGGCCGGCGGGCGGGCATATAATAAAAAATTGCTCGCCAACGAACTCAGCCGGTCGGCCTCGCGCAGGATGATCTGCATCAGGCGGTCGTGGTCCGGATCGTAGCGGATGTCCTCCCGCAGCATCTGGATCGCACCGCTCAGCGACGCCAGGGGGTTTTTGATCTCGTGGGCCAGGCCCGCCGCCATTTCCCCGATGGCGGCCATCTTTTCCACTCGCTTGACATGCTCCTCCATGACGCGCAGTTCGCGTTTCGTCCGCAGGACCTGCTCCGACAGAAAGCTGCTCAAAAATGCCACCACGACGCAGGCGACCATGATCGCGATGATCTTGGTAATGACGTGGTCCCATCCGTAGACGGTGGCGAGCATGCTGTCATCCGGGTAAAGGGGCGTGATCAGGCTGTAATACTCCATGTCCGCCATGAGGCCGAACTGAATGCTGCAGAGGGCGGCAATCAGCACCGTGCCTCGTCGGGGCAACAGCAGGCTCGAGGTGATGATGACGACCAGATACAGGAAGGTGAACAGGCTCGAAAAGCCGCCGGTCACGAACAAAAGGATCGTGACGATGAACGTATCCCCCAAGGTCTGCAGATAGGCGACGGCGAGGTGATTCCGGATCTGTTTTGAAAGCAGCAGGTAGACCGACGACAGCATGAAGATGGCCGCGATCAGGCCGTAGAGGATGGCGAGCGAGGCCGAGTCCGGCGAGCCGTCGCGGCCGAAATGCACGAACAGGGTCGAGCCGAGCAGCAGCGCGGAGAAGGCGATCCGGGCCACGCTGAGCTTGTGGAGCTTGTCTCTTAGATCGCTGTCTGGGGTCATGGCAACAGAACGACACCGCTTGGGCCGGCTGCCGGCGGCGGGTGATGCCGGCCCCGAATACCGGCTGGAATGGACTCACCCCGTCCCTGTGACGCGAAGCGCCCCTATCCCGAACATTTCATGAAATTTTTTCAGTATCGAGTGCTGGATGCTTGAGGCGAGAAGCTGGAAGCGAACGTGATGGTATCTGTTTCCTTGAGCCTCGAGCCTCCAGCTTCAAGCTTCAAGCGTATGAGCGCCTCGGCGGACGACCTGATGCTTGCTTTTCAAAACCCCGCTAAGCGCGGCGGGCCACCCGCTGTCCGGGCGGCCCGCGCATAACCCGTTGGGAGCGGTGCCGCCGGATCCGGACGCCGCCGCCATTTCGTCAGATAGCGCCCGCCAGCTTGAAAATCGGCAGGTACATGGCGACAACCAGACCGCCGATGGTAACCCCCAGGAACACCAGCATGATCGGCTCGATCAGCGCGGTCATGTTTTCAACGGCCTGGTCTACTTCCTCGTCGTAAAAGTCGGCGATTTTCTCGAGCATCGCATCCAGCGCACCGGTGGATTCCCCCACGGAGATCATCTGGCAGACCATCGGCGGGAACACCCCGCTTTCCGCCAGCGGGTCGGCCATGGTCCGGCCCTCGGCGATGCCGGAGCGCACGCTGTAGATGGCCTTCTCCACGCTGCGGTTGCCCGAGGTCTTGGCCACGATGTCGAGCGCCTCGAGGATGGCGACCCCGCTGGTCAGCATGGTGCCCATGGTGCGGGTGAACTTGGCCACCGCCACCTTGCGCAGCAGCATCCCGAAGACGGGCAGCCTCAGCACAAAGGCGTCTGTGGCGTCCCGCCCCTTTTCGGTGGCATAATACTTTTTGAATGCAAACCCGAAGAGGACGGCGGCGGCGATGATGTAGAGAATCTTGCTCTTGACCATATCGCTCAGGAAGACGACGAACTGGGTCGCGGCCGGCAGCTCGCTGCCGAAGTCGGCGAACATCTCCTCGAACACGGGGATGACGAAGACCAGGATGACCGCCAGGACGATGATCGCGATGGCCAGGGTCGCCAGTGGGTAGGTCATGGCGCCCTTCACCCGGGCCTTGAGCCGGGCGGCCTTTTCCATATAGGAGGCCAGCCGTCTCAGGATCGTGTCCAGGATGCCGCCGGCTTCGCCCGCGGCGATCATGTTGACGAACAGGGCGTCGAAATGTTTGGGGAAGGCCTTGAGGGCTTCGGCCATGGTGGCCCCGCCCTCCACCGACTCCTTGATCTGCTTGAGCACCTTCTTAAAGGTCGCGTTGTCCTGCTGGGTATGCAGAATATCCAAGCACTGAATGATCGGCAGACCGGCGTCGATCATGGTCGAGAATTGCCGGGCAAAAAGGATGATGTCTTTTTCCTTCACCTTGGGCTGCAGAAAGCTGACGTTCGCAAACAGGTCTTTCGGCTTCGGCTTGATGCGGGTCGGCACGATCTTCTGGCGCACCAGGCTGGCGCGAACACCCGCCTCGCTCAACGCCTCCATTTCCCCCTTCTGCACTTTGTTGAGCCGGTTCTTCCCTACCCATTGATAAACTGGCATCTCAACGTCCTCCATGGTCGACCACGCGCATCGGCAACATCCCGATTAATCTCGGCAAGGCCTGCTCATCACGGACCCAGCGCGGTCTTATGATAGTATATCAGGTTATGGGTGTTTTCTGCAACATAGCGCATCGCCGCTCCCAAGGATCGGCTCGCGACGGTGCCGCCGCAGGTGGCTTTGGGTTATCTATCGGCCGAACGGGCCCAAACTTTAAATATTTTTGCATCCATGTGCCGATCGGATACCATTTTACGAGATCATCATCGTTTGGCTTTCATTCACGTCTATGATAGAAGTGTACGTCAGGCCGATACCGATCCGGCTTTTCTGAAATTTGACATTATTTTGATATCACAGGATTAACCAGTGGACCGAGCCACACAGCGGGATACCTCCGAGATCACGGTCATTACCACGCATCTCAATGCGGACTTCGATGCCCTGGCCAGCTTGCTGGCGGCCCAGAAGCTCTATCCCGACGCTCGCGTCGTCTTTCCCGGCTCCCAGGAAAAAAACCTGCGGAATTTCTTCATCAACTCCATGGTATACCTGTTCAACATGGCGGAGGTCAACACGATCGACCTCGACCGCGTCAAACGGCTCGTGCTCGTCGACACCCGCCAGCCCGGCCGAATCGGCCGGCTCGCCGAACTCCTCGAAAAAACCGGGCTGGACATCCACATCTACGACCATCACCCTCCCGGGGACGGCGACATTCGGGGTCGCCTGGAGGTCTGCGCCCCCACCGGCGCCAACGTCACGCTGCTGATCGAGGCCATTCGGGCCCGGGGCGGCATCGAGATCTCCGCCGACGAGGCCACCATCATGTGTCTGGGCCTCTACGAGGACACCGGCTCGTTCAGCTTTCCGTCCACCACCGAGAGGGATTTTCTGGCCGCCTCCTTCCTGCTCGCCCGGGGCGCAAACCTCAACGTCGTCTCCGAACTGATCGCCCGGGAGCTGAACCCGGAGCAGGTGACGCTTCTCAACGACATGATCCAGAGCGCCAACCGCAGCCAGGTGAACGGGGTCGAGGTAGTGGTGACCAGCATCTCCCGGGAGACCTACATTCCCGACTTCGCCTTCCTGGTTCAAAAAATGGCCCGGATGGAGAATCTCGAGGCGATCTTCGCCCTGGCGCTAATGGAGTCCAAGATTTACATCGTGGCCCGCAGCCGCATGGAGGAGGTGGATGTGGGCGCTATTTTGGCCACCCTGGGCGGCGGCGGCCATGCCTATGCTGCCGCCGCAACCGTCAAGGGCCAGACCCTGGCCCAAACCGAGCAGCAACTGCTCCAGATCCTGTTCGAGAAGGTTCGGGCGCGCCGTCTGGCCCGACACCTGATGTCCGCTCCGGCCATCGGCACCGATGCGTCGGTCTCCTGCGAAGAGGCCAACAATCTGCTGACCCGTTACAACGTCAACGCACTGCTGGTCACCGCCAATCGGGACGGCCGGGAGGATCTGCTCGGCTTCATCACCCGGCAGGTCATCGAGAAGGCCCTCTTTCATAAACTCGGCGAGGTGCCGGTGCGCGAGTACATGACCACCGAGGCGGCCACCGTGGGCCCGGATGCGAACCTGGCGGAGATCCAGAAGAAGATCATCGACACCAAGCAGCGCATCCTGCCGGTGGTGGAGGCTGGGCGCATCGTGGGCGTCATCACCCGCACGGACCTGCTGAATATCCTCGTGGGCCAGCGGCAGGCCGAACCCGAGGCGTCGGCAGAGGCGCTGCGGGAGTCTTTCAGTCCCCGCACCCGCAACGTCACCAAGTTCATGCAGGAACGGCTCTCCCCCCGCATCCTCGGCATCCTGAAAGGACTCGGCGAAACGGCCAGCCGCCTGAGTTGCGAGGCCTTCGTGGTGGGCGGGTTCGTGCGCGACCTGTTCCTGTACCGCACCGACGAGGACATGGACGTGGTGATCGAGGGAGACGGGATCGGTTTCGCCCGGGCCTATGCCCGACTCACCGGGGCCCGCATCCACGGTCACGAGAAATTCGGCACGGCGGTGATCATCTACCCGGACGGCTTCAAGATCGATGTCGCCTCGGCCCGCATGGAATATTACAAGTTCCCGGCCGCTCTGCCGGTTGTGGAAATGAGCTCGATCAAGTTGGACCTCTACCGACGGGATTTCACGATCAACACCCTGGCCATCCAACTCAACCCGGACCGCTTCGGGGTGCTCATCGACTTCTTCAACGCCCAGAAGGACATCAAGGAAAAGTCCATCCGGGTGCTGCACAACCTGAGCTTCGTGGAGGACCCGACCCGGGTCTTCCGCGCCATCCGCTTCGAGCAGCGCTTCAGCTTCGCCATCAGCCGGCTGACCGCCGGTCTCATCCACAACGCGGTCCGTATGGACTTCTTCCGGGAGCTCTCCGGCCGCCGGGTGTTCAGCGAACTGCGGCAAATCCTGGAGGAGGAAACCCCGCCGGCCGCCATCGCCCGGCTGAACGATTTCGGACTGCTCAAGGTCGTCCACCCCTCGCTCGTTCTCAGCAAACCGCTGCTTGCCCGGCTGAACGCGGCCAAACAGGTGCTCTCCTGGTATGATTTGCTTTTTCTGGACGAATCCTATATGAAGTGGGCCGTTTATTTTTTGGTGCTGATCCATCACTGCGAAAAGGGAAAGGCGGAGGAGATTTGTGTCCGGTTCGAGCTGACCCCCCGCCTGCGGAAGTGTTTCGTGCACGACCGCATGAACGCCGAGCGCTGCCTCTACTGGCTGGAGCGCAGCCTTCCGGTCGAAAACAGCGGCCTGTACCACCGGCTCTCCGCGTTCCGCACCGAACTCATCCTTTTCATGATGGCCACCACGAATCAGGAAAAGGTCAAGAAGGCGATCTCGCTCTACTGTACCAACCTGCGCCGGACATCCATCTCCCTCAAGGGCGAGGATCTGAAAGCGCTCGGACTTGAGCCCGGCCCGATGTACCGCAGGATCTTACAGGCGGTCTTCGAGGCCAGGCTGAACGGCCGGGCCGTGACCCGCGAGGATGAGCTCGCTCTCGCCCGCCGCCTGGTTCATGACCATGACGCCCCGGCGGCGATCATCCCCCGCCCGGAGACTTGAAGACTGAAGATCCCTGCAGCAAACTGCAGGGAATCTTCGACCGTAAGGAATTTTAATCTGATTTTGATATTCGTTCGCTAACCCCGCAGCAAGCTGCGGAGACGGCGTTCACGGGTGCGGTTCAGAAGGGAGCCACATGGAAATGCGGAAACGGCTGTTGAGCGGAATGCGGCCCACCGGGCCACTGCACTTGGGCAACTACCACGGCGCGCTGGCCAACTGGGTGCGCCTGCAGGAAGAGTACGACTGCTTTTTTTTCGTCGCGGACTGGCACGCTCTGACCAGCGACTACGAGAAGCCGGATCTCATCAGGGGGTACAGCGGCGACATCCTTCTCGACTGGCTGAGCGTGGGGCTCACCCCGGAGCAGAGCACCCTGTTCGTGCAGTCCCACATCAAGGAGCACGCCGAGCTCTTTCTGCTTTTGTGCATGATCACGCCGGTGCCGTGGCTCGAGCGCAACCCGACCTACAAGGACCAGATCGAGCAGCTTAGCACCAAGGACCTGTCCACCGTCGGCTTTCTGGGCTACCCGGTGCTGCAGGCCGCGGACATCATCATGTACAAGCCGTTCGGCGTGCCGGTGGGGGTGGACCAGGCGCCGCACGTCGAGATCACCCGCGAGATCGCCCGGCGGTTCAACTATTTTTACGGGCCGGTGTTCCCGGAACCGGAGGTCATCCTCACCGAGATCCCCAAGCTGCTCGGAACCGACCGCCGCAAGATGAGCAAGAGCTACGGCAACGCCATCTTCCTCTCCGATGCGGCCGATGTCGTCGCGGCGAAGGTGGCGAGCATGATCACGGACCCCCAGCGCATGCGCAAGTCCGACCCCGGCAACCCCGACGTGTGCAACGTGTTCGATTTCCACAAGCTCTACTCACCGCCGGAACTCGTCGCCGAAGTCAACCAGCGCTGCCGCACGGCGGACATCGGGTGCGTGGAGTGCAAGAAACGGATGGGCCAGCACTTGAATGCGTTCCTCGACCCGATCCGCGAAAAGCGCCGCTACTACCAGGAGCGCCCCGAACGGGTCGCGGAGATCATCGCGGCCGGGGACGCCAAGGCCCGGCAAACCGCCTGCCGGACCATGGAAGAGGTCCGGGCGGCGATCAAACTGTGATGGGAAGAGTCGCCGTGGCAATGCCGCAAAACGCTGAGCCGTACCGCGTCAGCCTGACGGACATTTTCGAAGGGCCGATGGATCTGCTGGTCCACCTGATCCGCAAAAACGAGATCAGCATCACCGACTTCCCCATTGCCCTGGTGACCGAACAGTACCTGCAGTACCTGGGGTGGCTGGAGGCGATGAACGTCGAGTACGCCGCGGAGTTCGTGGTGATGGCCGCGACCCTGGCCCAGATCAAATCGCGCATGCTCCTGCCGCTGCACGCCGAGGAGGGCGAGGAGGAGGACGACCCGCGCCAGGAGATCGTGCGGCCGCTGATCGAGTACCTCAAGCTCAAGTCCGCGGCCGCGCAGCTCTCCGAGAGGCCCCTGCTGGGGGAGGACACGTTCACGCGCGGGATCAAACCCGAAGATCTCGCGCCCCCGGGGGACGAGGAGGTCATCAAAATCGGCCTGTTCGAGCTGATCGACGCGTTCCAGAAGATCCTGGCCGGTCTGCCGGATGAGGCGCGCATCGAGTTTACCACCGACACGGTCTCGGTCCAGGAACGCATCTCTCAGATCGCGGATCAGCTGGAGGTCAAGGGATCCCTCACATTTTTTGAACTCTTTTCGGACCAGCCGAACCGCAGCGAGATCATCGTCACGTTTCTGGCAACCCTCGAGATGGTCAAACTTTCCCTCATTCGCATCGTCCAGCACGTGAATTCAGGGATCATCAGGATATTCTACATGTGATGGAAGACCTCAAGAACATCATCGACAGCCTGCTCTTCGTGGCGGAAGAGACGTTGAGCCTCGACCGCCTGAAAAAAATTCTGCCCCAGGTGGAAGCCGAGGCCATCCGGGAAGCCGTCGCCGCGCTGCAAGCCGAGTACGACGCCCGCCCGGGCGGCTTTTACCTCGCGGAGGTGGCCGGAGGCTACCAGTTCCGCAGCCGGCCGGAGTATACGCCGTGGATCCGGCGCATGGTCGACCCCAAGCCGCTGCGGCTGAGCAAGGCCGCCATGGAAACACTGGCCGTCATCGCCTACAAGCAGCCGATCATCCGCGCCGACGTCGAACACATCCGCGGGGTGGACTGCGGCGGTGTCCTGCGCGTGCTGCTCGAGCGCAAGCTCGTGCGGGTGCTGGGACGCAAGGAGATCGCCGGCCGGCCGCTGATCTACGCCACGACCAAGACCTTCCTTGAAACCTTCGACCTGAAGGATCTCCACGACCTGCCCTCGCCCAAGGAGATCGAAGAGTTCGGGAAAGCGCCGCTGGAAATGCGGGCCGGGGTCACGATCGAGCCGGAGGAGGGCGAAGGCCCCGTCCCCGCGGGGGACACGGGCGCGCCGGAACAGGCCGACGGCTACGAGGAGTCCGCTCCGCAGGAACCTGCGCCGGCGGAAACGGCGGCCGAGGAGCCGGAAGCCTCGATGGAGGAAGCCCCGGCCGCGCACGAATCGACGGAGGAGGAAGCCCCCACCGAAAAAACACTTGATTTCGATCCGGGAACGACGTAATAAAAAGGCTGACGCACGCGTCAGCCTTTTCGGGCGCTTAGCTCAGCGGGAGAGCGCTACCCTCACACGGTAGAAGTCACTGGTTCAAATCCAGTAGCGCCTACCAAATAAAAATGGGGCCTTAGGGCCCCTTTTTTATTTCTGGAACCCTATTTCAATATCTGGCTCAGGAACAGCTTCGTCCGATCGTGCGTGGGGCTGGAGAAAAAATGCTCCGGCGTTCCGGTTTCGACGACCGCTCCGGCATCCATGAAAACCACCCGATCGGCCACCTCCCGGGCAAAGCCCATTTCGTGGGTGACCACCACCATGGTCATACCCTCTTTCGCCAAGGTCTTCATGACATCCAGAACTTCGCCGATCATCTCCGGGTCCAGGGCGGAGGTGGGCTCGTCGAAGAGCATGACTTTGGGGTCCATGGCCAGGGCGCGCGCGATCGCAACCCGCTGCTGCTGGCCGCCGGAGAGCTGATCGGGGTAGGCATTGGCCTTTTCGCGGATCCCCACCTTCTGCAGCAGAACATCGGCTTTTTCGCGCGCTTCTGCCGCGGAGCGCTTGCGCACCACGCGCTGGGCCAGTGTGATGTTTTGCAGGACGTTTTTGTGCGGGAACAGGTTAAAGGACTGAAACACCATGCCCACTTCGGCCCGCACCCGGTTGATGTCGGTCTTGGGGTCGAGCACGTCGACGCCTTCGATGAAGAGATGGCCGGAGTCGGCCGTCTCCAGGCGGTTGAGGCAGCGCAGCAGGGTGCTTTTGCCGGAACCCGAGGGCCCGATCACTACCACGACCTCGCCGGCGGCAATCGACACCGACACGTCCACCAGCGCCTTCACCTCGTGCGGCAGCCAGAAGGTCTTGTAGAGATTGCGGACCTCGATCACGCGACCATTCTCCTCTCAAGGTATTTTACGCACATAGACAGCGTGAAGGTCAGAATCAGATAGAGCAGGGCGCAGACGAACCACAGTTCAAAGGTCTGCAGGCTTGTCGTGACCACCTCGCGGGTGGCCTTGGTGAGTTCCCGGATGGCGATGATGCCGAGCAGCGAGGAGTCCTTGATCAGGCTGATGAACTCTCCGGCCAACGGAGGCAGGATGCGGCGGATCGCCTGGGGCAGGATGACATGGACCATCGCTTGGGCGTAGCTCATGCCCAGGGAGCGTGCGGCTTCGTTCTGGCCGCGGTGGATGGACTGGATGCCGGCGCGCACGATTTCCGCCACGTAGGCGCCGGCAAAGGTGGCCATGGAGGCCACGCCGTACCAGAGGGGAGAGACCTGGTCGATGTCAAAACGGACCAGGATGGAGTTGATGAGGGTACCCAGTACGAAATACCAGATGAAGATCTGCACCAGCAGCGGCGAGCCCCGGATGATCTCGACGTAGGTCAGAGCGGTCCAGCGGAAGAAGGGGTTGGCGGAAACCCGGGCGATGCCGGCAAAAAGGCCGATGAGCACTCCGAACACCGTGGCGATGAGGCTGACCTTGATGGTCAGCCCCAGGCCCTGCACCAGCAGGCCGGCTTTCCACTGCTCTTTCACCCCCAGGGTGTCGCCAGCGGAGATGAGATCCCCATTCGCCACTCGCAGGCCTTGCGCCGGCACTTCATAGGCGCGTTCGCCGTCGGCGCCCTTCAGCAGGACCCTCCGGGTGTCTCCCTCGCCCCTGACGCCCGCGATCTCGCCATCCATGTCGGCGCGGATGTCGAGCTGCGCCTTGTAGAAGAAATACTGAGGGACGCGGTTCCAGCGCCAGACGTAGTCCACCTTGATAGTGGCGAAGTAAAGTGCTGCGGACAGGCCGAACAGCAGGGCAAAAAACGCGGTCGCGCCCACGTAGTAGGAGCGTCCGCGTTTTCGCCTCAGTGGGGACCGTTGCGTGCTCATCGTTTCGATCGCGCCCTTTTCGCTATCAGCGTTTGGCCGGGGGCTACTTCTTGACGTCCTTGATCCACTCCGTTGATTTGATCCACTTTTCGTAGATGCGGTCGTAGCGTCCGTCGTTCTTGACCTGGGCCAGGAAATTGTTGAGCCAGTTCATGAAATCGGGGTCCCCTTTGCGAACGCCCCACGCCAGAGGTTCGTAAGTGAAGGGCTTGTCAAGGAACACCAGTTGGCCGGTGCCGCCCTGCTGGGCCATGAAGACGACGCAAAAAGGCAGATCGTACACAAAGGCATCCGCTTTGCCGCCGACGACCTCCATGGCGGCTGTTACTTCCTCCTCGAAGGACTTGTATTGCGCCTTGGGAATCAGCCGCTTGACCGATTGCTCACCGGTGGTTCCGAGCTTAGACGTGACGATGTACGTGGGGTCGTTGAGATCTTTATAGGACTTGATTTTACCCTGGTGCTTCTTGTGGATGATGACGGTTTGGCCGACGATGATGTAAGGGTCGGCGAAGTTGATCTTCATGTTTCTTTCCTGGGTGACGGTCATGCCGCTCATGATGATGTCGAATTTCTTGGTGAGCAGCGCCGGAATGATGCCGTCCCAGGCGGTGTTGACCGGAACGAATTTGACGTTCATCGCCTTGGCCATTTCCTTGGCCATGTCGATGTCGAAGCCGATAAACGCTCCGGTTTTCTCGGTCATCTCGAACGGCATGTAGCCGGACTCGAAACCGACCCGCAGTTCACCGTTTTTAAGGATCTCCTCGATGGTCGACTTTTTGGCCAGCTCGATGTCGTCGCCGAACGCAGCGCCTGCGGCCATGATTGTAAATGCCGCGAACGCCATCAGGGTCATACCGATTTGTTTCCTCATTTAGATACCTCCCTTGGGTGATAAGTGAACTACGCTCGCCGGGAACGGCACCCTCCGCACCTCAATAGGACTTGCCTTCCCGCAACAGCTCATGGAGCACCATCCGCCGGTCGCATTCCGGGCACTTCGGAATCTCCTCTTTGGGGATGTAGACGATTTGCGTCCGCCGGCACGCGGGGCACACGACTTCCACCGGCTCGTTGCGCTCGGCCATGGATGACTCTCCTCTGAAAGGCGTGGTACGTTTTCTTTTGTCAGTCGTTGTCGCAGGCGGAGTTGATCCGTCCCCGGCAGCCCGGCGAGCCGCAGCAGCAGGCAATGCGCTCGCCCTCCGGGCTGAAGCTGTAGTCGATGGTGAGTTCCTCACCCTCGGCGATGTCGTGGGCGGCGTGGATCAACACGCGCCGGTCGGTAATCCGGTAGTCGCAGTTCGGCGTGCAGCAGTGGTTGATGAACCGGGCGTCGTTGCCTTCCCGGTAGCCGTCGATCGCCCAATCGTCATCGGCCCAGAAGGTGTAGATGCCGGTCCGGCTCGGGTCCGCCTCGCGGCGGTAAGCCTCTTCGGCTTCGATCAGCTCCCCTGAATACTCTATGATGAAGGCGCCTCTGGGAATCGGCTCCCCGGCGTAGCAGCCCTTGCCATGAATGGGCGATATCTTGAGGACCACCCGGTATGGGATCTCTGGGGGTTTCATTCTATCAGGGTCTTCCGGCCTCTTCCTTCCATATCCCTGCGAACAGGGTGTTGAAAAACTTCGCCTAAGGCCGTGATCCATCGTTGTGCGGCTATTGCAAATGCTCACATGTTCATAAATATGCTGCGCTTTCCAAAACACCGCACGCCTTGGCTGACGGCTTGATGCTTGTTTTTCCACACCCTGCTAAAGCGGAAAAAAGCGGCGGTGTCAAGCGCGCGACCCCCGCCGCGCTAAAAACCGAGACGGCGGCGCCTGCAATCAGCCCTCCCCTGTGAGGTAGGTCGCGCCGAGGCTTGCGCGCACGATGGGCAGATGCTCCGGTGCCGGCGGCACAAACCCGAAGACGATGTTCAGGAAGGCCATGGTCATCCGGTAGGTGGCCCCCCATAGGATCTCGGGACCGTCGACGTCCGAAAGGCAAAAACCGGGATGATCGCGGGTTTGTTCCGCGCCGGCCGTTGCGCGCGGGAACTCCATCCGCAGTCGGTAGCGCACGTAGTTGGAGGGCTCCAGCAGGCTTCTGAGCGGAATCTTCACGATGCGCTGCACCTCCCAACTCGGCCGGAACCGTTCTTGATTCGGGATCCAGACCGCCATGGGATAGATCAGACGCCGGAACAGGACCAGGCGCTGGGGCGGCAGCGGGCCGAGAAAACGGACCCGCAGCGGGTTTATGCGCATCTCCTCGAAACCCTCGCGCAAGGCCGTGGCCAGGTAAAGCGCCAACCAGCGGGCTTCCCCCGGCCGTTCCCGGCGCCAGCGCCGCCAGAACGACCAGCGCCCCAGCGGGAAGAAAGGCCACCCGATCAGCCGCGACGCATGCCAGTCGAACCGCGGCGACACGCCCCCGCCCGGGCAGCACAGGTCGCCGGCCTGCCGCACCCGCAGGGAGCGCTTGTTCAGGATCAGGCAGGTCTCAACCGCCCCCGCCTGCGCCAGCCGGCCGAGCGGCAGCAGCACCGCGGATGCGGTCGGCAGGTCCTCGGCGGCGGCCGTGAAGATGGCTGTTTCCGCCGTGTGGGCGTACAACACCCGCTTGATCCGGGGGATGAGAGTGGCGGGCTCTGCGAGTACGTGGGCCATGCGCCTCAGATAGCAGGTTGCCCCGGTTCCTGCAACCCGGGCCGGTTCATAAACCGCATGGCGGCCGGCAAAAAAAAACGCGCAACAGGGGCCGTCTGGCGACGACCCCGTTGCGCGTTGCGCGCTTGACGGATAAAAAAAACCGCCGGGATCAATACATGTCGTCATCCATGGGAGGTGCTGCCGCCCCCTTCTTCTTCTCGGGCTTCTCCGTGATCATGGCTTCGGTCGTGAGCATCAGCCCGGCCACGGAAGCAGCGTTCTGAATGCCGAAGCGCACGACTTTCGTGGGGTCGATCACGCCGGCCTTCATCAAATCCTCGTAAGTGCCGGTCTCGGCATTGAAGCCGTAACCCTCTTTGCCTTCGAGCACGGCATTCACCACAACCGAGCCTTCGAAGCCCGCGTTCTTGGCGATGTTCTGCAGAGGCTCCCGCAGGGCTCGCTTCAGAAGGCCGATTCCGATTTTTTCCTCGCCCGCGGCCTTCACCTGGTTGAGGGACTCGATACACCGCAGCAGCGCCACGCCACCGCCGGGAACGACCCCCTCCTCGACGGCTGCCCGCGTGGCGTTGAGCGCGTCTTCCACCCTGGCTTTCTTTTCCTTCATTTCGGTTTCAGTGGCGGCGCCGATGTGGATCACGGCCACCCCGCCGATCAGTTTCGCCAGCCGCTCCTGCAGCTTCTCGCGGTCGTAGTCGGAGGTGGTTTCATCGATCTGGGCGCGGATCTGTTTGATCCGCCCTTCGATATCGGCCTTCTTGCCGGCACCGTCGATGATGGTGGTGTTGTCCTTGTCGATGCGCACGTGCTTGCAGCGCCCCAGATCCGAGAGGGTGACGTTTTCAAGTTTGATGCCGAGTTCCTCGGAGATCACCTGGCCGCCGGTCAGGGCAGCGATGTCCTCCAGCATGGCCTTGCGGCGGTCACCGAAGCCGGGGGCTTTGACCGCCGCCGCCTTCAACGTCCCGCGCAGTTTGTTCACGATCAAGGCGGCGAGCGCCTCGCCCTCGACATCCTCGGCGAGGATCAGCAGGGGTCTGCCGCTCTGGGCCACGGACTCCAGGATCGGCACCATGTCCTTCATGGCGCTGATCTTCTTCTCGTAGATGAGCAGATACGCATCCTCCAGGTGGGCCGTCATCTTCTCCGGATCGGTGATGAAGTAGGGCGACACGTACCCGCGGTCGAACTGCATGCCCTCCACGACCTCCAGGGTCGTCTCCATGCTCTTGGCTTCCTCGACCGTGATCACGCCCTCTTTGCCGACTTTGTCCATGGCCTCAGAAATGAGCTTGCCGATCATTTCATCGTTGTTGGCCGATATGCTGCCGACCTGGACGATTTCACTCTTGCTCTTGATCGGCTTGGACATTTTCTTCAGCGCTTCCACGACCGCAGCGACCCCCTTGTCAAGGCCGCGCTTGAGCGCCATGGGGTTCGTGCCGGCCGCAACCAGCTTCTGGCCCTCGCTGTAGATGGCCTGAGCGAGCACCGTGGCGGTGGTGGTTCCGTCGCCGGCCACATCGCTCGTCTTGCTGGCGACCTCCTTCACCATCTGCGCGCCCATGTTCTCAAGCTTGTCCTCCAACTGCATCTCCTTGGCGACCGTCACACCGTCCTTGGTGACGGTGGGGGCCCCGAAGGATTTCTCCAGAACCACATTGCGCCCCTTGGGGCCCAACGTGACCTTGACCGCATCCGCCAGAACGTTCACACCTTTCAGCATCTTCTCTCTGGCTTGAGCTCCGTAGCAAATCATTTTAGCTGGCATGTTTGATCCTCCCTAAGATCTTATTCGAGAATTCCGAGAATATCGTCTTCACGCATGAAAATGTGCTCGACGCCATCGACCTTGATTTCCGAGCCGGCGTACTTCGCAAACAGCACCCGGTCGCCCTTCTTCAGTTCCATCGGTATCCGCTTGCCGTCATCGCCCATCTTGCCAGGGCCGGCCGCCACCACCTTGCCCTCCTGGGGCTTTTCCTTGGCGGTGTCCGGGATGATGATGCCGCCGGCGGTCTTTTTTTCCTCCTCCATTCTGACTACCAGGATTCTGTCGTTCATCGGCCTGATCTTCATCGCTGCTTTCCTCCTTCGTGGTAAAGATTAATGGGTGGTTTGATTGAAGCGCTTTTCAAGGCTTCGCACAGAACTTACGCCCGCAGTCTGCGGCGCTGCGTGTCGTCGGCTCGCTCGGATTCTGATGTTTTTATTATTTATTTCAGAAATTTAAACAGTAGACCGCATCAAATTGCGTGCAGATATTAATCACATTCGACGGCTTGTCAATACGGCTCCGGTTCAAACCGGCGCCGACCCACGATCCAGGTGCCGGTTGAGGGTCTGGTCAATCCGGACGTGTGCCCAATGATGGCAAATTGACTGCAAATAAAAGGCAATACCGGTTCAGACGGGAGCTGCCGGGCGGCTTCCGCCAAAGCCCAAATTCAAGGCGTGCAAGCCTTGCGGCCCGAGGCGTACTAAAAGTACGCCGCAGGTCCCGCACGGCGCAGCACAACGCAGAAGTTGGGCTTTAGCAGAAACCGCCGTTAAAGCACCCCCTGGTCCTGCATGGCATTCACCACTTTGAGGAAGGCGGCGATGTTGGCGCCGTTCAGGTAGTTGCCGGGAGTCCCGTATTCCTCGGCGGTTTCCAGGCAGGTCCGGTGGATCGCCTTCATGATGATCCGCAGGCGCTCGTCCACTTCCTCCCCGAGCCAGCTCAGCCGCATGCTGTTCTGCACCATCTCCAGTCCGCTCACCGCGACCCCACCGGCGTTGGCGGCCTTGCCCGGCGCAAAGAGGATCTTCTTGCCGAGGAAAATGGCGATCGCCTCCGAGGAGCAGGGCATGTTGGCCCCCTCGCAGACGAGCTTGATGTTGTTATTGATCAGGGTGTAGGCGTCCGTCTCGCCGATCTCGTTCTGGGTGGCGCAGGGGAAGGCACCGTCGGCCCGATGGCTCCAGAGGGGATTGCGACCCTCCTGCGTGTCGGCCGACGTGAAGACGGACGCCGGGTATTTATCGGCGTATTCCCGGATGCGGCCGCGACGGACGTTCTTCAGCGTTTTCACGAAGCGCAGCTTTTCCGCATCGATGCCGTCCGCGTCGTAGATGTGGCCGGAGGAATCCGATAGGGTGACCACCTTTGCGCCGAGCTGGATCAGCTTCTCCGCCGTGTGCTGGGCGACGTTGCCCGAGCCGGAAACCAGGCAGACCTGATCCTCGAGGCTCATGTTGCGGGTGGCGAGCATTTCGGCCGCAAAATAAACGCAGCCGTAGCCGGCCGCCTCGGGGCGGAAGAGGCTGCCGCCCCAGCGCAGTCCTTTGCCGGTCAAAGCGCCGCTGAATTCGTTGGTGAGCTTCTTGTAGGCGCCGAAGAGATAGCCGACCTCCCGCGCTCCCACCCCGATGTCGCCGCCGGGGATGTCCGTGTGCGGGCCGACGTGGCGGAAGAGCTCGCGCATGAAACTCTGGCAGAAACGCATGACTTCGTCGTCGGACTTGCCCTTGGGCTCGAAGTTGGAACCGCCGGCGCCGCCGCCCAGAGGCAGGGTCGTGAGGGCGTTCTTGAAAACCTGCTCGAACGCCAGAAATTTGAGGATGCTCTGATTCACCGAGGGGTGAAAGCGCAGCCCCCCCTTGAAGGGGCCGATGGCGCTGTTCATTTCGACGAGGTAGCCGCGGTGGGTGTGTACCTTTCCCCGGTCGTCCATCCAGGGAACGCGAAACGTCACCACCCGCTCCGGTTCGATGATCCGGTCCAAAACAGACGACTCCGGGGCATGCGGGAGACGGTCAAGTACCGGCTGGACACTTTCAACCACTTCTTTGACCGCTTGGTAAAATTCCCTCTCCCACGGGTCCCTGGACGCAATGGTCTCCAGAATATCCGACATGGCTCCCCCAACTAAATGATTTTACAGGGTGTTTAAAAACAAGCATCAGGTCGTCCGCCAAGGCGCTCATACGCTTGAAGCCTGAAGCTGGAGGCTCGAGGCTCAAGCATCCAGCCGTTGCATGTGAGCATTTACAAAAGCCGCACAACGCCGGATCACGGCCTTGAAGCGCGGTTTATCAGCACTCTGCTAAGGACCGTCGTCCGAGCAGAACCCTGCCGCTGAACGATGGGCGTGAACAATACGCGGTTTGCCGCTGAGTTGTCAATTCGATTTTGGAGGAACTAAAGTTTTTCCGCTGCGTTGCCGATAGCCAGGGTTGAGATCAGGAGTGTCATTTTCACATGAGGGACATCTGCCATGGGGGAGTCCAACCAGAGAGAATACGTGCGGGTTGAAACCAGCAATCTCATTTCGTATGCCTGCCTCGACGCCCAAGGCACCACGATCAAGCAAGGCATGGGCAAAGCGCTCGATATCAGTCAGAATGGACTGATGCTGGAGTCCGGCTGCCCGATCGAATCGGAATACATCTCACTGGTGTCGGCCGACCCCGACGACCAGTTGGTCGGCATCGGGGGCAAAGTGGCCTACACGCGCCGAAGCCGGACCGGCAGCTATAAAATCGGCGTCCGGTTCACGGGCAGCCACGAGGAAAACGTGCATTTCGCCGCCAGCCTGATCAAGACCTTTCACTACCGCCGCAAGAAGCTGGCCGCCGACACCACGACGGGCGCGCGCACGCCGGTCGACTAACTACCGCGTAACACCTCAGGTATCGGGGTTCAGGGTTCAGGCCATCAACGAGGTAAGGCGCTATGGTTCTCCGCATCCTCCCGAATGGACGATGGGGACCGACGGCGAACAGGTCCCGGCAAGCGCTTTTTTTCTGAACCCCGAACCCTCGCCACCTGAGAAGTTACACAACCACGAACCAGACGTTCCGGCGCCCCACTGTACTCGTTTCGTTGGTCGTTTTTTGCTGCAAGGGGACGTTCATGCTTAAATTGCTTTATTTCTCCGGCGTGATTTGCTATTCTGGTCATATGCCGAGAAGTGCGAGAATAGACGCGCCGGGGGTGCTGCACCACATCATCGGGCGGGGTATCGAACGGCGCGACATCTTTCTGGGAGATGCGGACCGCGACGATTTCATCGCACGGCTCGGCGCACTGGCGAAAAGCGGCGCCTGGGACGTCTACGCCTGGGCGCTGATGCGCAATCACTTTCACCTGCTCTGCAAGACCCTCGAGCAATCCGTCTCCGTGAGCATGCACCGGCTCCTTACCGGCTATGTCGTCAACTTCAACAAGCGCCACCGCCGCCACGGCTATTTGTTCCAGAACCGCTTCAAGTCCATCGTCTGCCAGGAGGACCGCTATCTCAAAGAGCTCGTACGCTACATCCACCTGAACCCCTTGCGTTCGGGCCGGATCGCCAGCCTGCCGGCCCTTGACCGCTATCCGTTTTCCGGCCACAGCGCGATCCTGGGCATTGTAACGCGCCCCTGGCAGGCCACCCCGCACGTGCTGGCCTGCTTCGGCCGACGGGCAACGGCGCGGCAGACCTACCAGGAATTCCTCGCCGCAGGGGCCCGGATGGGGCGCCGGCCCGAACTCGTTGGCGGAGGGCTGGTGCGCAGCGCCGGGGGGTGGTCAGAGGTCCGGGCGATGCGGCATCGCGGCGAGGCCGCGGGCTTCGACCCGCGCATCCTGGGCGACGGCGAGTTCGTGCGCGATACCGTTCAGCGATCGGATGAACGCTTCAAGCAGAACCTGCGCCTCTGCCCCAAAAGACCGGCCATCGCCAGCGTCTGCCGGGAAGTGTGCGAAACGTTCGATGTGTCGCCGGGGGAGCTGTGCGCGGGAGGCCGCCGTCGGCCCGTGGTGGCGGCACGCGAGGCGTTGTCATGGATCGCCGTGAGAGAACTGGGCTATTCGGGTGCCGACGTGGCCCGTTTTCTCGGTGTCACCAATTCGTGCATCACGCGTTCCGTGGCTGCGGGGAGAAGGCCCGACATCGGTGACGTGATGAACCGGATTTCACCCCACCTCTCCAGCCCGTTGTGATGGAATACTGCCATGTATAGATTTCATTGCCGACCCGCACCCGCCTGCATCGACCGCCGCCCATCCCTCCCGAAACAGCCGGCAGTGCGCGCCATCGCAGGCATCCCATGGACGCTCAGCCTCCGCGGATACCTGAAGCTGCTGGCCGTGTTGCAGACGGTATTTCTCGTAGTTTACGGAGTCGTTGCCGGAACCGCAGGGGCGCCCTCGACCCCGCGCGGAGAAATCCGCGCCACCCCCACAGCGCCCCGAACACAACCGGCGCCGCGGCCGATCACCAAGCTGGAAGTACAGCAGTTTATGGCCGGCAACAACCTCCTTAATCTCAAGAACAATGTGCTCGACATCCGGCAGGGGAACGCCTGTTACACGGTTCAGACCAGCATCGACCCCAATCTCCAGAACGCTCTGCTGCAGCGGCTCGACCTCAAGAACTCCCGCTACATCGGGATCGTGATCATGGATGCACGGGACGGCCGGGTCCTGGCCATGGTGGGCCACGACAAGACGGACCCCTCGCGCAACCCCTGCCTGGAGAGCCGGTTCCCCGCCGCCAGCGTCTTCAAGATCATCACCGCCGCAGCGGCCGTGGAAACCTGTGACCTGGACCCCAGTTCCATGATGAACTACAGCGGGGGCAAGTACACCCTCACCAAGTCCCAGATCCAGGCGAAAAACCTTAAAAATGCCAACCGCATCAGCTTGAAGGACTCGTTTGCCCAATCGATCAACCCCGTGTTCGGCAAGCTTGGGGCCCATGCCCTCGGCCGGGAAGTGATCGAATCCTACGCCGAGGCCTTCGGTTTCAACCAGGAGATCAATTTCGAGTTGCCCATCCGTCCGAGCCGCATCGAACTCTCAAATGATGCCTTCGGACTCGCGGAGGTGGCCAGCGGCTACAACCGCACCACACGCATCTCGCCGCTGCATGGAGCGCTGATGGCGGCGGCCCTTGTCAATCAAGGCCGGCCGATCGATCCGACGATCGTGGATTGGATCGCCGCCGAGGACGGACGGACCATCTACCAGAGCCGGACTGTCTTTCAGAAGCAGGCTATCGATCCTGAGACCTCCCGGGTGCTGTGCGAGATGATGCAGGAGACCGTCCGGTCGGGAACGGCCAGCCGCGAATTTCACAAACACGCCGATGTGCGGATTTTTTCCAGGCTCGACATCGGGGGAAAAACCGGTCACATCAGCGACGGCACCCCGGACACCCGTTTCGACTGGTTCGTCGGCTACGCCAGGGAAGACCAGGGGCCGGGCCGTATCGCTTTTTCCGTAGTCGTCGCCCACGAGGAGTTCATCGGGACCAAGGCATCCACCTATGCCGCCTTGGCGATCAAGGAGTATTTCCGCAGCCACTTCGCCGCCGCCGAGCGGACCGGCCGACGCCCTCCGCGATCTTGAGAGCAACGCCGGCCGCCCTGCCAATCGCCCGGGAACCCGGTCTGGCCATACGGACGACCCGGTCGCAGCAAAGTTTTTTTTGATTCCGAACCCGCTTCGTGTTAAAATGCATTAATTGCGTAAATTGCGGTTCAATGCGGCAACCATCAATTTCCACCCCGGCACCGGATGAAGCTAAAAGACGCTGACGTCAAAGATCTCACCGACCTCTTCGAAGAGGCGCTGAACCGCGCCCAACGCATCGACAAACAGCAAAAAATTCAGTTCCGAAAGAAAATCCGCAATGAACTCTTCTCCCTGATGGCATGGGAGCTGGCGACCCCGTCCGGCATCATCAGCCGCTGGGAGGAGCGCCTGTCCGATGTGCTGTCCGTGTTGCCCTTCAGTTTCAAGGATGAGGCCACCCGGGTGCTGATGGACAAGCTGCACGTTCAACGCAATTTCAGCAAGATCAAAAAAAGCGGTCAATACGCCTGACAGGGGCCCCGGGCGGGCGGCTTCGCGTTCCAGATCGCGCAGGCCGTTTGCCGGCCGGCGCGACCCCATCTTCAAAGCGCTGCAACGACTGACCACTCCCCACCGTTACGGCTGGCTATCATGAAGATCCATACGCATATTTTTTTCAGCGCCGCTCCTGCTTTTGGGCCTCTGTCTCTTTATTGACACCCACAGGGTGCTCAGATAGTATGCCCCGCTCGCGAACGAATCAAACAAACACCTGACACCGTGTCCTCGGCCGGTCAGCGGCTGGGCATGAACGCAATGTTGCTAAACGCGGGTTGAGTCTGACCCATTGGATGGTTTGTGAGTCTCTCAGGGACGATCATGAAGGGCAGAACAGCAATCATCATCGGAGCCGGTCCCGCAGGCTTGACGGCAGCATACGAGCTTCTGGAGCAAACGGATATCAAGCCGATCCTGTTCGAGGCGACCGGTGACATCGGTGGCATCTCCAAGACCATCAACTACAAAGGCAACCGCATCGATATCGGGGGGCATCGTTTCTTTTCCAAGTCCGGCAGGGTCATGGACTGGTGGCAGCGCATTTTACCCCTGCAAGGCAGCCCGGCCAGGGACGACCGTCTCCTGGGCCGAAAGATTCTTCTCTCAGATCGAGCGCATGCGCCCGACCCGGAAAGAGAAGATCGCGTCATGCTCGTAAGGAGCCGCCTTTCACGCATTCTTTTTCTTCACAAACTCTTCAATTACCCCACCACCCTTGATTGTGACACCCTAAAAAAACTCGGCCTGAAGCGCATTGCAAAAATGGGCCTGGCATACTTCAAAATTCGGCTCTACCCGATCCGGGAAGAAAAGACCCTTGAAGATTTCTTCATCAACCGATTCGGCCGGGAACTCTACTTGACATTTTTCAAGGACTACACGGAGAAGGTATGGGGAGTGCCGTGCAACCAAATCAAACCCGAGTGGGGCGCCCAAAGGGTCAAGAACCTGTCCATCACCAAGGTCCTGGCACATGCCCTCCGGAGTCTCCATTCCAAAGAGAATTCCATTTTGCAGAAGAACTTGGAAACGAGCCTCATCGGTCAATTCCTATATCCCAAGCTGGGTCCGGGACAACTGTGGGAGGAGGTGGCCCGGCGCATCACCGATCGCGGGGGAGAAATCCACCTGCGGCACCCGGTCGTCGGCCTGCAGCGGAAAAGCAGCCTCATCGCCGCGGCGGAAGTGCTGGACCGAACCACAGGGGAGACCCAGGTGCAGACCGGGGATTACTTTTTTTCCACCATGCCCATGAAAGACCTGTTCCAGAGCTTCGGCGACGACGTGGACCCCGAATCCAAGAGGGTCGCCTACGGGTTGCGCTACAGGGACTTCATCTCGGTGGGCGTCCTGGTGTCAAAACTCAAGATACGGAACGAAAACAGAATTCGCACCCTGGACAACGTGATCCCGGACAATTGGATTTATATCCAAGAGCCGGGCGTCGCGCTGGGGCGGCTGCAGGTGTTCAACAACTGGAGCCCCTACCTGGTGAAAGACCCGAATACCGTCTGGCTGGGGCTTGAGTATTTCACCAACGAGGGGGACGAACTGTGGAGCAGACCCGACGATGAGATCATCCGGCTCGCCATCGATGAACTGGCACACATCAACGTGATCGAGAAAGACAGCGTCCTTGACAGCACATTGATCCGGATGCCCAAGGCATATCCGGCCTACTTTGGAACCTACGATGAGCTCTCTGTGTTAAGGGCATTCACCGATAGGATCTCCAATCTCTTTCTCATAGGCCGAAATGGCATGCACCGCTACAACAACCAAGACCATTCAATGCTGTCCGCCATGCGGGCGGTCGCGCATATCGTGCAGGGCCTTTCATCCAAGGATCACATCTGGGACGTCAACGCCGGGGAAGAATACCACGAAGAGAATTAGCCGCGGTTGACCTGAGGAAAAAAAGCATACGATGTTCGGATCTGCTTCATCTCATCTGCCGGGGCCATGGATGGGAGGACTTTGGGGTCGCCATTTCAAGGCTGCGCGGCCCGTGGCATGCTGCCGCTAAAAGTAATGATGGCCTTGAACCCCTGCCGAAGGCTCAGATCCGGATTGGGAACCTGCAACTCGACCCCGTAATAGGTAGGTCGATCCAGGGCCAGGTCTTGGGGCGACTTGTCGATGTGGACGATCGTGGCCTCGAATTCCCGGTTTCCGAGAGACGGCACCACCACATGGGCTTTGCCGCCTGCGCGCAGCCCGGCGATTTCTCCTTCATAGACCTGGGACCGGATCAGCATGGGGTCCACGGTACCGATGGCCACTGCGTTCTGCATGGGTAAAAATCCCATTCCGTCGCGCAGCCACCTGTCGATGAGCAGCACCTGTCCGGCCACCGGCGTCTTGAGCTGAAAAACCCTGGGAATTCTTCCCTTGTCCATGGCGACTCCAAGCTGGCTTTCCAGTTCGGCTTGCCTTGACCGAAAGGCGGCCTCTTTCTCATGGATGAGCTCGGTGATGAGTATTTTTTGTCTGTTCAGGATGTCAATCCCCGCGTTCAAGCGTTTGGCGCTCTCCTCCGATCCCATCCGCGCGTCGGACAAACGCCGGGACGCGGCATATTTTTCTCCAAGCTCCAGGAGTTCTCTTTCGATTTCAAGAAGGCGCAGACGCAAGTCCTGGGTGCGAGGACCCGCGCTCAATTCTCTTTGCAGCTCGCGTGCCGTCTCCTCTTTGAGCGTATAGCGCAGAAGGATATCGCCTTCTTTGACCTGTGTGCCGGGAGTCACAAGAAGCCCTTCCACGACTCCGGAGTAGCCGAGCGGCAGCCATCGCATGACGCCGCAAAAAACTTTCCCGTTGTGCGTTGCCTCCTGGGAAAAAGCAGGACAGGGAAGCAGCGCGAGAAGCAAAAGCATTAGGTATCGAAGGCGCATGGGCTCTCCTTTATTCGTTCATTCGACGGGCGTGTGGTTTTCCGGGGTGAGTTGGGGGCCGAAAAACCGGCGCGAGAAATCGCCACTCATGAAGTGGCGGTTTAGTTTCTGACGGCGCAGATTGAAGAGAGCTTCCGCGAGGCGAATTTCTTCCTGTGCAACCTTTTCCTGGCCTTCCAGGACCTGGGCAAAGGAAGATTGTCCGGACTCGAATTCAATTGTCGCCCGTCTCGCTTCAAGCTTGAAAAGAACC
>DATITS010000032.1:0-32526 GCA_035467535.1 Desulfobacterales bacterium | reverse complement strand
ACCGGCGTCATACCGGGCGCAGGGGCTGTTGCGGGCCGGAAAGACATTATGGACTTGCTTTTGCTGAAAGATGAGGAATGGAACCGATACAAACGGGTTTCCCATTCCGGGACTTTTAACGCCAACCCCCTCTGCGCCGCTGCAGGGATTGCCTACTTGAAGATCATCGCAACCGGGGAACCGACCCGGATCGCCAACCAGAACGCCCGGCTGCTGCGCGATGCCTTGCAGCGGCAGATGGACGAACGCGGGATTGCCGGATGCGCCTATGACAGCGGTTTTTCGGTAGTACACGTCTATTTTGGGAGCTGCCATCGGATGGGGCAGTGTGACCGCGGGGTCTGCCTGAATGCCGATAAATATAGAGACCCCGGCACCGGGCAGGCTCTTTTCATGAATCTCGCATTGAACGGGGTAAAGACGCCGACCCGGGGCTACGACGGCTTTCTCTCTGCCGTCCATACCGAGGATGACCTGCAGAAGACGGTCGCGGCGTTTGGAAACTCCCTGGATGTATTGCTGGAGGAGAAGAAGCTGCAGAAAGGGAGTTGAGATTTATCATTTTACCCCTGAACGGAAGCCGTTTTTGTCTTCATCGAAATGAGGACAGAGGCGATGTGAGACAATCGTTTTTGTGGAGTTCTGAGTCATGAAATCGGATCGCATCAGCGGAATCGTCATTTTTGCAATAGGCGCGGCCGTGTGTCTGGCGTCACTGTCATACCCCATCGGGACGTTGCAGAAACCCGGGGGAGGTTTTTTTCCCCTGCTTGCCTCCATTCTGCTCCTGGGGCTGTCCGCGGTGTTCATTTTCCAGAGCTTCACGGCCAAGAGAGGTGAAATCTCCAGCGTGGTTTCTTTTTTCCCCGGCAGAAAAGCGTCTAAAAGGATTCTTTGTGGGGTTGCCGCTTTGCTGGGGTATCGGTACCTCATTCCGGTCATCGGTTTCGCACCTGCTACGGCAGTGTTCATTTTTATTCTGGTAAAGTTCATGGAAAACTACAGCTGGAAAAAGAGCATTTTCTTTTCTGTGGTGACCGCTGTTTTAACCTACTACCTCTTTCAAGTTGTACTGAAAATCGCAATGCCGATACCCATGCTAAAATTCTAAAACCCTTCAGGTTGTAAAAAACCTGCGCAGACGGAAGAACCTTTAAGGAGGAGCAAGGGGTGCTTGAAAAATCCGATCGCGTAAAGCGTTTGGCCGGGTCTGAACGTTCCCAAAGGCCCGCCGTCGTCCCCAAGGGCGCTGTCCGCTTGGATATGGGAGAGCCTGATTTTTCCACGCCCGCCCATATCCAGGAAGCGGCCGGCCGTGCCATGCGGGACAATTTGACCCATTACGGCAGCGCCTTCGGAGAACCGGCGCTGAGGGAGGCCGTCTGCCTGAGCCTCAAGCGGGACTACGGTGTCGAGCGCAAACCCGAGAACGTGCTGATCACATCGGGCGGGATTGGGGCCATTAACGTTATCTCCGCCACTTATCTCAACCCGGGGGACGAGGCGCTGATCCCGGACCCGGAGTATTCCGCCTATGCCGACTCGGTCTCGCTCTTCGGTGGAACTCCGGTGTTCTTCCCCCTCAAAGAGGATTTTCATATCGATTTCGAGGCAATGGAGAAACGCATCTCAAAAAAGACCAAGATTGTTTTTATCTCCAGCCCCGGCAACCCGACCGGCCGGGTCCTGGAGGATGCTGAAATTCGGAGCCTGGCCCGGCTGGCCGTAAAGAAGGATCTGCTCTTGGTCCTGGATGAAGCCTACCACAAGCTCATCTTCCAAGGGACCCGGTTCCTTTCGATCTGCCAGGTCGAGGACGCGCAAAACCGCTCCATCCTGCTGAACAGTTTTTCCAAAACGTACGCCATGACCGGCTGGCGGGTGGGCTACATGGTAGCGGATGCGGCGCTCATCAAAGACATGGTCACCTTTCACAAGGCGATGACGATCTGCACCAATGTGCCGGCCCAGATGGCGTGTGCGGCCGCCGCCGCCGGCCCCCAGGAGTGTGTTGAGGCCATGCGGCAGGAATACGAGAAAAGAAAGGACTTTGTCGAAAAAAAATTAAAAGAGATTGAGAAACTCCATACGCCGCCGTGCGAAGGGGCTTTCTATTTTTTTCCGCGTTTTGAACACGCGTTGACCAGCCAGCAGATGACGGAGCACCTTTTCAGCAAGGGAATCCTGGTTCGCAGCGGCACGGAGTTCGGCGCCGGTGGCCAAAAGCATCTCCGCATCTGCTTTGCCACATCCATGGAAACCCTGGAAATAGGGATGGACCGCCTGAAAAAAGCGCTGGATGAACTGAAATGAAATTAGCGTTGCGGAACAACAAAGATTTTTGGGCCGGCTTGATGTTCTTCGGGACCGGCGTCGGGGCGATGGTCGTCGCCCGGCAGTACCCGTCCGGCACCGCGCTTAACATGGGCCCCGGATACTTCCCGATGGCTTTGAGCGGGCTGCTCATCATTTTCGGCCTCGTCATCATGCTAAGAGGGCTGCGCAAAGGCGAGAAGATCGAAGGCTCTTGGTCGGTACGGGCCTTAATCGTGCTGCCCCTGTCCATCGTCGTGTTCGGGATTTTGATGGACCATGCGGGGTTCGTACCCGCTCTGATTGCACTCGTGTTGATATCGGCGGCGGCGGGCAAGGAGTTCAAGCTCAAGGAAGTCCTGCTGCTGTCCATTTATCTGTGCGTCCTTTCGGTGGCAATGTTTATCTGGGGCCTCGGGTTACCTTACCCCCTGATCAACAAGTTCTGACGGAGCGGCCATCATGGAAGTCTTTCAAAATATAATTTTCGGGTTCAGTGTTGCCCTGTCGCTTCAAAACCTGGTTTACTGTTTTTTAGGGTGTCTGTTGGGTACCCTGATCGGCGTCCTGCCCGGCATCGGGCCGCTCGCCACCATTGCGATGCTGACGCCGATCACCTACAGCCTTCCTCCGGTTGGAGCACTCATCATGCTGGCCGGCATCTATTACGGCGCCCAATACGGTGGTTCGACGACCGCCATCCTGGTCAACCTCCCGGGTGAAACATCTGCGGTTGTGACCTGCATCGACGGCTACCAGATGGCGCGACAGGGGCGCGCCGGTCCGGCGCTCGGTATTGCGGCCATCGGCTCTTTCTTCGCCGGCACCGCCTGCACCTTTATCATCGCACTGTTCGGACCGTCGATCGCCGAACTTGCATTGGAATTCGGTCCGACCGAATACTTCTCCCTGATGCTGATGGGCTTGGTCACCGCGGCAATGCTCGCCCAGGGCGACATGGTCAAGTCGCTCGCGATGGTGACCGTGGGCCTGTTGCTCGGCACGGTGGGTACCGATGTCAATTCCGGCTGGAGGCGTTTCAGTTTTGACATAGCCGAGCTGGCGGATGGCATCGGGTTCGTGGTCCTGGCCGTGGGGGTGTTCGCACTCGGTGAAATTGTGGCCAACCTCGGCTCTTCCGACAAGCGCACCATATTCACCTCCAAGGTGGGGCGGCTTTTCCCTTCGAAAAGCGACTTGATCCGATCCGCCGGCCCAATCCTGAGAGGGACCCTGCTGGGGGCATTCTTCGGCGTGCTTCCCGGAACCGGGCCCTCGATCGCCTCATTCTCGTCCTACATGGTCGAGAAGAAAGTCTCCAAGGACCCTTCGCGCTTCGGCCACGGAGCCATCGAAGGGGTGGCGGGCCCGGAGTCGGCCAACAACGCCGATGCGCAGTGCAAGTTCATTCCCATGCTCACACTGGGAATTCCCGCCAGCGGGACCATGGCGCTAATGCTTGGCGCCCTGATGATCCATGGCATTGCACCGGGCCCGACGGTGATGACCCAGAAGCCCGACCTGTTCTGGGGGCTGATCGTGAGCATGTGGATCGGCAACCTGATGCTTGTCGTTCTCAACCTGCCGCTGATCGGCCTTTGGGTCAGTCTTCTCAAGGTACCCTATCGCTTGCTCTACCCCGCCATCATCGTCTTCTCGTGCATCGGCATTTACAGCTTGAACAATAACCCGTTCGAGCTTTACCTTGCGGCGCTTTTCGGGATTATCGGTTTCGCGTGGATGAAATTCGGGTGCCCCCCTGCGCCGATGCTTCTTGGGTTCGTGCTGGGGCCCATGATGGAGGAAAACCTGCGGCGGGCGTTATTGCTGTCGCGCGGCGATCCCATGGTGTTTCTGACCCAGCCGATCAGTTTAGGGTTTCTGATCATCACGGCACTGATCGCGGTGACAATGCTCTTGCCGGCTCTGCGCAAACGCAGAGGCGATATTACGGACTGACGCTTGAAAACAGCGCCGTGATTATAATGACGCCAACGTTTTCATCACCATCCACAATCGACATTGGGAAAGGAGACAACATGAACAACGCATTGAAGCACTTGGCACTGATTTTTGCTCTTATCAGCGGTTTTGTTCTGCCGGACACGTCGATGGCAGCCGATGCTTACCCCGCTCAGCCGGTCAAAGTCATCGTGGCGTTTACACCCGGGGGGACCACCGACATGCTGACCCGTATGGTCAGCACGCATTTAAGTGAAAAAATGGGTCAAAGTTTCATTGTTGAAAACAAGCCCGGCGCCGGCGGAAATATCGGCACGGAGTTTGTGGTGCGTGCATCACCCGACGGATACACCCTCATGGTGAATTCCGTCGGCCCGATCGCCGTTAATCCGACGCTCTACAAAAACTTGCCCTACAACCCCATCACCGACCTCGACCCGGTGGTTCAAATCGCCGACGTGCCGAACGTGCTCGTCGTGCCGGCGGGAGCGAATACGCCCAGCCTGAAAGAGCTCATTGCCAAAGGAAAGACGAAGCAAGGCGGCCTGTCGTACAGTTCAACCGGCATCGGCACCTCATCCCATCTTTCCAGCTATATGCTCGCGCAGCGTGCCAATCTGACGGCGGTGCACATTCCCTACAAGGGCGCCGATGCCCTGAATGACCTGTTGGCGGGACGTATCGATTTCATGTTTGCCACCATTCCTTCGGTTATGGCGCACATCAACTCGGGCAAGCTCGTTGCGATCGCCGTCAGCAGTGCCAAGCGATCGAGATCTCTTCCAAATGTGCCCACCATGATCGAAAGCGGCTACGCTGATTTTGAGGCGGGGTCGTGGTTTGGTTTCTTTGCCCCGCGCGGCACCCCTCGAGCCATCATCGACAAGTTGAACCAAGCGGTCAATGAGATTGTAAAACTCCCCGAAATCGATAAACAAATGGTGTTTGCAGGTGCCGATCCGGTCGGCGGGTCACCGGAGCAGTTTAGAGGTTTTATCGACAGCGAGTTTAAGAAGTGGCGAGTCGTGGTCAACGACTCGGGAGCCACTGCAAAGTAGACCGCTTGACGTCGCGGTATCTGGCGGCAACAAAAACCCAGGCTTTCTTTAGCCTGGGTTTTTGTTGCAACATCACACCGCGTGGTTTCAAAGTTTTCAGGAACCAGGTGCAATGGGCTTGCATGCCATGATCATCGTCAATCGGTCAATTATTCATCATCCTAAAAAAACGAAGTGGAAACGGATGAAAGAAATCGCGGCTAAGAAAGAAATCGTAACCATCAAGATAAGGGGTTTATTTTGATGATCCGATGCTGTTTCAATAAAACATCCGCCCCCGCCTCCGCCACTGCCGCCGCTTGCCACACCACTGCCACCTGAACTCCCACCACTGCTTGCACTGGTGCACGGTAGAATCTGATCACCGATCTGGGCACAAACGGGGGTAGAATAACCGCTCTCGTTTCCTGCCGTGTCGTAGGCGGTTACGGCAAAATAGTAGCTGGAACCCTTTTCAAGGCCGGTTACCGCAAAAGCCGGGTTGTCGGGATCGTTGAGTTCTTGAAGCGCAACATATCCGAAAAGGTCATATGGCGGGCCGGACGCACCCAGTTTGAAATACACGCCATACCCTTCAAGGTCAACTTCACTGTTGGGGTCCCACGCCAGAGTTAAATCCGCTGAAAGTGCAGGTGCCGCAAGGAACACCAAGACTAAAACACAGAGACATCCCGAAAGAACAAGGCGATGGAGGGATTTTATTTTCTGCCCAACAAGGAAACACAAAGCGGAAGCTAAGGCTTTGCCCTGAAGAGTGTTTTGGAGTTTCGACTGGTTTTGAACGGGGCGGGAATTGGAAAACAGTAGTACGCAATGCTCATTAAGCATGCTTTACACCTCCGGAATCGAAATTGGTGGAGGAAAGACCTCCGCTCGATTCCGAAGGTTCTCCTCATCGATGCCTACGAGGTTAGCTGAAGGGCTAGGGCCGATAAGGTTACCCCTCGCCGTGTGGCGATGCGCCCCAAAAAATTGGGTCCCCCGCTCCTGATAGTTCTCAGGATTAGACATTAGAATTTTAGTCTTCCTATTTATTTCTGTCAAGCAATTTTTAAAAATCAGGGGGCTAAAGAATTTGCAGTCCTCAACCCTCTGCTTGGCTACGCTGCCTTAAGAGTTTTGGAACCCCTGAGCATGATGTTGCACAATGTCGGAATGCGGACGATCCAATGAGGACCATAAACTGCTTGCTGGGACGGCATCGTCAAGGGCTGCTTCATCCATAGGATACTGGCCTGGTTGAAAAATCTCTTTATAGTCCCTTCGTTTTGATGCAGCCAGCGCACCGGAGACAACTATGCCGATGTTTGCACCAATAAAAACGCCGATGAGTATGCCGGTCCAGAAATTCATAACTACCTCCAGATAATTTGGGAGTCACCTTGTAACTGTTTTCGGCATGAAATTGGAAAACTTTAGAGCATTGTATTTGACCGGAAGGCCGGGATGCTGCGCCTTCCGAAAGAGGCAGTGAAGGGGAACGGCCCGCGCACCATACCAATCAACCACTACGTCGAGGCCGTGTTGAACATGCAGAATAGGGCGCTACACAATGGTATTTGATTTTATGGTGCCCCTGGCAAGAATCGAACTTGCGGCCAACGGATTAGGAATCCGTTGCTCTATCCACTGAGCTACAGGGGCGTTTGGCTGAGCTTAAAATTTTGGAAAATGTTACACCAATTTCACGATCGCGACAAGCCTTTTCCCAGACCTGTCGAGCCGTTTGACGCAATCGGTTGCGGTTTGGCCCAGGCAAGCATAATGGGGCTTATTGGAATTCCTTCGACATGGTGCGGCTCATAGAAAGCCGGAGCCGCCGAATCTTCTCTGCACCCTCGTTTTTTGCGGCTTTCGCTTGGCGGCCACGCGCGACAGATCGAATCGACCGGCGACGACCGGATTCCGGGCGTTGCTGAATGTGTTTTTACCAATTGATTTTTGCCGTACACTCAGATAAAGGATTTTAAATTGGATCTGTGACGTGATGACTTGTTAACATTTGATGATGAAAAGGAGGGCGTAATGAAGAAACTCGGACTCATGGTTTTGATGCTGATGTCGGCGATGGCTGCGAACGCATATGCTCAGAGTCAGAAAATCGTGATCGCCACCGGCGGCATCGGCGGTGTCTACTACTACTATGGTACGCAGATATCCGAGATTTTTAATAAAAACGGAGTCGCCGCAACCACGGCTATGCAGACGGCCGCCTCCGTGGACAACATGATGCTGATCCGGGATAAAACAGCCCTCGCCAAAAACACCTTCTTTTTTGCAACGGCCTTGCCGGACACGGTTTACTTTACGGTTAAGGGCAAGCACGAGAAGTTTGCGGCAAAACCGGTCAAAGCCAATATCCTGTGGATGATGTACCCAAACTACCTGCAGATCGTCACCACAAACAAGTCGGGTATTTCCAAACTGGCGGATCTTCAGGGAAAGCGCGTTTCCACAGGAGCCCCCGGCTCCGGCACCGAATTCACTGCGCTCAACCTGCTGGAAGCCGCGAAGATCGATCCCAAGAAATTCCAGAAATGGGAAAAGCTCGGCGCCAAAGAATCCGATGAAGCCCTCACCAACGGGACCATCGATGTCTTTTTCTGGTCCGGCGGGACGCCGACCGGCTCGATCGTCGAACTCACGAACACCCTGGAGCGCAAGGGACTGAAGCTGGTGCTTGTGCCGCTTCCCGAGACGGACCCCGGCGTGATCGCATTCAACAAAGAGTTTTCAGGGCTCTCCGACCCGCTGGTGATTCCGAAGAGCGTTTACGGAACGGATGCCGACACGCCCACCCTGGCTTTCTGGAACATGTTCGTCTGTCCGGAGTCCACCCCCGTGGATCTGGCCTACAAGGCGACCAAAGCGGTTTTCGAGAACCTGGAAACCCTGCATGCGGCGGTGAAACCGGCTAAGGACACCACCCCGGAAAACACGGCCAAGCTGATCGGCAAAGCCCCCATCGCCTTCCACCCCGGCGCGATCAAGTACTTCAAGGAAAAAGGTTTGGTGAAATAGCGGGAAACATGACCTGGCGCACCTTCCTTCTCGGCGGTGCACTGCTGGTCGGCCTGGTGGCGGTGGTCAAGCCCGCCATCGTGCGAACGGACAACGATGCCAGACTGCTGGTGCTGCTGCGCTGGCAGTCCGGCACGGTTCGGTTCGTGAACTCGGTCACGGAACGGCCGGTCGCCATTCACTTTCGGGTCGGCGGCTCGTTCCGTGACTTTTCAGTGGCTACCGATGCCGGTACGGAGGCGTACTACACGGGCGGGATGTACTCGATGAACGAGGCTATTTCCGCGGAATCCCTCCCGAGTCTGCGATTCTGCTCCATCAAAGGCATTTCGGTGACGATCGGTTTTTACGATATCCATCTGGATGACGGATGCCTGGAGGTTAAGCTGCTGTGGACAATCTGATCCGAAAACTGCTGTACGTGGTGGCCGTCATCGGGACCCTTTACCACCTTTACCTGGTCATTCACCCGTATACACCGCTTTCGCAATGGCGCTTTTCCATTTTGGATCTGACCGAGGTCCAGCGCGCCACCCACGTCTTCCTGGTGTGCCTGCTGGGCTACCTGCTGAACTTCCTGTGGATCAAGAAAAGAAAACTCGCCGGAAGCCTGCCGCTGGCGGTGCTGACGGCCCTGGTCGTATATGAATTTGTCCTGCTGGACATGCCCATGCCCCTCAAGGCGGCGGCCGTGTTCGTGTGGTGCTGCACCATGCTGCCGACCCTGGTTCCCGCTTTCCAAAGGGCCTCCAACCTCGCATGCGCGGTTTTAAGTTTTTTGCCCTTCCTTTATCTGGTCGTCAACTTTGACCAGTTGATTTACCGGGCCATCATTCCGGAGCCGTGGGACCTGGTGATGGCGCTCAGCGAAGTGCTGCTCGTTCTCGGGGTCATCTTCCGGCTGAGCGGCCCCATCATGCCGATCTTCGTCATGGCGTTCTTGATGTACAACATGTACGGAGACTATCTTCCCGGCTTTATCGGCAACCCGGGCTTCAGCATCGACATGCTGCTGGGTAAGATGTACTGCGAAACCGAGGCCGGCATTTTCGGCACCATCACGGGGGTGTCGCTGAAATACCTCATTTATTTCACGACCCTCGGTGCGGTCATCACTAAAATGGATTTCGGGAAGATCATCGCCAACATCGCCCTGTTGTTCGTCGGCCGCAGCCCGGCCTCGCCGGGAAGGACCAGCAGCATCATGGCGGTCCTCATGGGAATGTTTTCGGGCTCGGGGGCGGCCGACACGCAGTTTGTGGCTGCCCTGACCAAGCCGCTCTACGACAAGGTGGGCTACGACAAACTGGTGGCCGCCGGCATCATCGCCACGGTCGGCTCCATCGCCTACATCACTCCGCCCGTCATGGGGTCGATTTCTTTTCTGATGGTGGAGATGCTCTCCATCCCCTATTCCTGGATCATCGCCATGGCCATCGGCCCGATGCTCCTCTATCTGTTCGGTATCGTCGTCTACAACGAGCTTTACGTTCGCAAGAAAAAGCTCCCCCCGATGGAAAACGTCTCCGGGCACGACTTCGCCTATTTCAGACGCTACAGCTATGTCTTCCTGCCGATCATCTTCATCATCCTGATGATTTACCAGGGCTACACCATCAGCATCACCGTCACCCTGGCAGCCGTGCTCTTCATTATTTTCGCCTTCGTGGACAAGACGGTCCGGCCTCCGGTGAAAAGCATTCCCGATGCATTGTCGGAGGGCATCATCCATCTGCTGCCGATCGCCAGCGCCGTCATCGCGGCCAACATGATCATGTCCATGATGGTCATGAGCGGACTGGCTTCCAAATTCTCGATGGTCATGATGCAACTCACCGGTGAGAGCATCCTGCTGGCGACCCTGTTCACGGGAATTTTCAGCCTGATCCTCGGCATGGGCGTGCCGCCGGTGGCCACCTACGTGCTGACGTCCGCGCTTACCGCACCGGCCATCCAGAAATTGGCCGTCCTCAACGGCATCCCCGAGGAGGCCGCCTTGCTGGCGACCCATATGTTCCTGTTCTACTACGCGGTGTTGGCCGAGGTCACCCCCCCGGTGGCGCTTTCCGCCTATGCCGCCGCGGCGGTCATGGGCACGGACCCGATCAAAACCGGCGTGTTTGCCGCGCGGGTGGCCGTGCCGAAGTACCTGATCGGGATCACCTTCATTCTTTCCACGAGCGGCACGGCACTGCTGATCATTCCGGTGCTGCAGACGATGCCGCTGAATCAAGCCGTTATCGAGATCGTCATGCGGTATTTTCTGTCCTTTCTGGCCGTGTTCTGTTTGAACGTTGCCGTGGTGGGGCATTTTATACGGGATATTTCGAAGCTCGAACGCTGCATCGTCGGCGCAGCCGCCCTTATCTTATTCTACCCGTCGAGCGAATCGGACTGGATCGGAAGCATCATCGTCATCGGTTTCATGCTGAAAAAATGGATTGAAAACCGCCGAGCGGCGCGGCTGCATCTTTCCTCGAAATAGACGCCGCTTAATCTACGCGGTTTCGACGAATCGCTCTGGCGTGATCGCTGCGAATGCAAAGGCAGCCTCAATCCAAATCATGTGGCGGAACAGCATGCAGGCAAAAGTAAAGGGCCGCACCAATATCCGCACCGCTGCGATTTGTTTTGTGGCCTCGGCGGTCTTCGAACTTCTGGATCTCGCTTCACCCGTGCCGCTTCTGGGTGCCATGCGAAGCGGCCTGGCGGCGATGGGCTATCACCTCATTTTCACCGGGCTCTTTTTAGGCATGGGGATCGGTCTGTGGACCGGGAAGCCGTGGGGATACTGGATGGTCATGGCCGGCACGGCGGCCTACTCGATCGACAAGGCGCAGCTGCTGCTCGCGCCCCAGACGTTCTACGAATTCATCCAGCAGCAGTTCTCGAGTCCGAGCACGCGGCAGATCTTTGCACTGGCGCCGAAAGACCTGGCGCTTCAGGTGATGACGGCGGCTTACCTGGTGATTGTCTTCTGCTGGTGGGGTTTTGCGTTCTACATTCACCGGCGCCGGTCCTACTTTGAACAAGACGCTGGATAGGCGAACGCTTATGGAGATTTGGCGACTTTTGGCCGGTTAAGGTATTCCTTCAGAAACGCATCGATGATTCTCACCTTGTCCGGTTTCAGGAACTCCTGCCCGCCGTGACCGACCCCGTTGAGGACAACCAGTGTAACCGGCACCCCCGCCTCTTTCAAAGCAGCGGCAAAGGCTTCGCTCTGCCGGAATGGAACGGTGTTGTCCGTATCGCCATGCATGATCAAGAACGGCGGGTCGTCTTTGGATACATACGTGATCGGGCTGGCCTTCCGCGCGGTTTCAAGCGCCCGGTTGCCGCTGCCGCCTATCAGCTGGGCAACCGGGTGTTCGGTCATCGTCGGATCCATGCAAACGCGCGTGAGATCGGCGCGCCCGTACCAGTCGATCACCCCTTGCACCCGGCTGGATTCGGCGGGAGGTCCCGGCTCCCACTCGGCGGCGTCTCCTGCCGTGCCGAGCAGCGCGGCCAGATGCCCCCCGGCCGAGTCCCCCCAGGCGATCACCCGATCCCGATCGATATGGTACTGCGTGGCATGCGCCCGCAGCCAGCGTACCGCCGTCTTGCAGTCCTCGATCTGGGCAGGGAACTTGGCATCCTGGCTCAAACGATAATCGATGCTGGCCACGACGTAGCCTTTTTGTATCCAAGGCAAGGGAACGCAGCCGTCCTTGCTACCCTGTTTCCACGCGCCGCCGTGGATCCACACGATCAGCGGGAAGGGCCCGCTGCCTTCGTTCGGAACGTAAATATCAAGCTTTTGGCGTTCATGGCCGCCGGGCACATAAGCGAGGTTCTTGAAAACTTTGAAATCGGCCGGGTATGGCAATAGTGTTTCGGTTGGCTGGGATTGCTGCGCAAAAACAAAGCCGGCCAGAAGGAGTGCGGGCAGGAGCAGAAGAAGCGAGCGTTTCATTAATCGAACAGCGCTATCGGTGCGAAAATGAACATTCGTCCCGTTTGGGGCGCATAGCCTCCTATTTTCGTGGTTCAAGAGTGTTTGGAAATTAGATGATAATCAATTTTAGTTAGTTGGCAACAGAGTATCGTTACCAAAATCTGCCGAAAAAAGCCATGGCGTCGATTACGACGGGGAGCGGCGCATCGGGCACACCCTGTCAGGGATAGTACCACGAGCGCTGTGCGAATTCCGTTCATGGGCCGCGAGGGGCCTAAGCCTGTCCCTATTTTTTGGAATTAGCCGCCTTCCAGGCTTTGACGAACTCGTCGACAACATCACCGGCCGCATCCCTGATTTCGGAAAGGTTCGAGGTTATCCCCAATTCATCAGGAATCCTCAGTACGGTTGCCGTGACTTTGACATGGTTGCGAACGAGTTTGACCGGTTCCATCAGGGCCAGCCGTATCTTGTAAACATAGCCGAGCGAGCATTTCAACGCATCCACATGCAGATATAGGAGCGGGGCGTCCGGTTTTTTCTCGGCCTCTTCCTCCGACAGGGCTTTCATGCCGCCCATGCGCAGCCTGAGTTCCATGTCCTCCTGCAGGGTGCTTCGGAACAGCCCATCCCGTTCGATGTCCGGCCGGATCCGGTCCACAGCCAAACGAAACCCGTCGAGACCGCGCAACAGTTCGAGGTCCGCGGCGCTGAGACGCGCCATGGCATGGGTGGGCAGTATCAGAATCGCCAACAAGACGGCCGCGACGAACATCAGCTTTTTCATGTGCCCGATTCCTTTCGTCCCCAACGGGAGGGTGCAGTTCAAACTCGGTCGGGGCGTTTGGTAAACTTCACGGTTTCGCCGGAGGACGCCAAGGCTGCGACTTGAACCAGGCGACCATGTAAGCGGTCAGAATCAGCAGGAGGATGCCGGCCGCGTTCACAACGATGGTTTTCGGGATGTTGCGTCCCCAGACATCCAGGACCATGCCGGCCGAAAAGGACAACGCGATCCCGGTGAGAAACACCGGCAAGGCCTGCTGGCCGGTTTGGACGAAAGGCGCGGCATAGCGGCTGTGAAGTGTTTCTTCATGGCCTTTGAGAAGGCGCACTGCGAGATACGCCAGAGACAGGAAATGCACATAGCGCAGGATTCCCAGATTGGTCTTGGACACGAGAGGTTCGATGAAAAGCCTAAAGGTATCGAGCCATTTTACGCTGGAGAAGGTCGGAAAATGGCTGACCGGGATGGCCAGGATGACGAAGGCGGCGCAAACTGCTGTCAGCCACCCGCGGAGGGGCAGGGGGTTGATCCAGCCTGAGGCCAGGAAAAAGCCCGTGTAAAACAAGAGTTGCCATGCAAAGGGATTGAAGAACCAGGGCCTGTCAAACGCCATCTCCGCCGGCAGTTCCCATCCGAACAGGTAAACGCAAAGATACAGGGCGATGCTGGCAAACCCCGCGAGCGCCACATGGGCCCGGGCGAGCAGCATCAGCAGCGGCATCATCGCCATGACCGCCATGTACATGGTCAGGATGTCGAAATAGTTAGGCACGTAGATCAGGGCATACAAGCCAAGGAGGGCCTCCTGGGTGTGTTCGAAAAAAAAATTTAGAGTCATCAGGCTGACGTAATCGATGCCGGTGTCCAGGAAGCGGTCGCCCGCCGCGCACAGGGTTGCGAAGATGAAAAACAACCCCAGATTGCAGGCGTACAGCTCGGCGACACGCTTGACAACGCGTGCCGTTCCGATGAAAAACCCTGAGCGGTTGAAAATCTTGCGGTAGGCCAGGGCGGCGGCATAGCCCGAGACAAAAACAAAGATATCCGCCGCGTCGCTGAAGCCGAAGGCTCCCGGCTTGAAACGGGCCAGCCAGTTGTCCGGCATGTGGGAGACGAAAATCACCAGCAGCGCGATGCCGCGGAAAAAATCCAGCCGCAGATCACGCAGTTTTGGTTTCGGGGGAATTTCCGCCATCGGTGCTATAATTTCCCAAACAGCTTGCCCAGTTGCTCCAGGTGGACGCGCTCCTCGTCGGCGATGTGCATCAGCACGGTTTTGCTTTCAACGGTTTGGGCTCCGTCGGCGGCACGCTGATAAAGGTCGAGCGCCTGGGCCTCGATCGCCATCGCCAGAGAGACGACATCTTCTGCCTTTTCCAGGTCCGGTTGATACCGGGTGAGGTATTCGGCGGTCGTGAGTCCCCCTTCCATCGCCGGCGTGACCGTTTTTTGCGCAAAATCCTCGCGACTCACGGACGAACCGGTCATCTTGATGTACTCGTTGAAAATACGATCCTGATGCTTTATTTCGATGGCGGCAAGCTTGCCGAACAGGTGACGGGCATTTTCATTGGTCACTTTCGGGGCCATCGACTGATAAAAATCAAACAAGCCCTCTTCGAGGGCATACGCCACCACCAGCGTCTCTTCCGGGGCCTCTTTGCCCGAGAACAAACCCAGCCCCAGGTCTTGCGGCCCGACTGCCTTTTCGCTGCTCCAGGCCTTGATCCCCCCGGTCAGGTTGAACACCTCCCTGAACCCTTTGGCCGCCAGCATCTGGGCCGCCACCCGACTGCGGCCGCCGATCGCGCAATACACAAGAGTCGGTTTTTCCGCATCGAGTTCCGGCACGCGGCTGGAGAGTTCCGGCAGGGGAATCAATTTGGCGCCCGGGAGGTGTTCGGATTCATACTCTTCGGGCTGCCGCACATCCAGCAGCGTGAAAGCGTCTCCGGGCGTGTGGTTCATGTAATTTTTGGCATCGGCTGCATCGAACGATTTTACAGGGGTGAAAAACTGTTTCCAGCGCATGCGGCCCATCCTTTGTCGGGTAGGAAGGTGTTTGTCGGCGAGCTGTTTCTATGGTAACTACCGCAAGTGTGGGGTCAATACAATATCCACTTCTGAACTTTCCCCGGAGATCGTCGCCCGTGTTCAAGTTCATCCACGCCGCTGACATCCACCTGGACAGTCCGCTTTTGAAGCTCGACGCTTACGAGGGCGCGCCGGTGGGAGAAATCCGCGGGGCAACCCGGCGCGCCTTTGAAAACCTTGTGCAGACGGCCGTCGACGAGAAAGTGGCCTTTGTGCTGATCGCCGGCGACCTATATGACGGGGACTGGAAGGACTACAACACGGGGCTCTACTTCACAACGCAGATGGGAAAGCTGCGCGAGGCCGGCATCCCGGTAATTGTAGCGGCCGGCAACCACGACGCCGAGAGCAGCATCACCAAGTCCCTGCGCCTGCCCGAGAACGTGCGCCTGTTCCCGGCCGACCAGCCCGGCACCATCCGTCTGGAAGGCCTGGATGTCGCCGTGCACGGGCAGAGCTTCGAATCCCCGACCGTCACGACCGACCTGTCGCGCCGGTACCCGGCTGCCGTACCGGGCTGCTTCAACATCGGCCTGCTCCACACCTGCGTGAACGGCCGCGAGGGGCACGCGCCCTACGCCCCCTGCACCCTGGAGGCCTTGCGCGACAAAGGTTACGACTACTGGGCCCTGGGCCACGTGCACCGGCGCGAAGTGCTCCTGGAGAATCCCTGGGTCGTCTTCGCCGGCAACACCCAGGGCCGCCACGCCCGCGAGACCGGCCCCAAGGGCTGCCTGCTGGTGAGTGTGAGCGGCTCCGCGCGCCTGTCGCTCGACTTCCGGCCGCTCGACGTGGTGCGCTGGGAAGTCGTCGGCATCGATGCCGTGGGGGCCGAGCGCGGCTATGACGTTGTCGACCGTTTCCGCCGAGAACTTTCCGCCCTCTTGGCGCGCAACCCAAATGTGCTCAGTGTCGCGCGTGTGGTCGTCGACGGCGAGACGAACGTCCACGACGAGCTCCTGGCGGACCCGGAGCGCTGGGCCAACGAGATACGCTCCGTTGCCGTGGACGAGGGCGGCGACCGCGTCTGGGTCGAAAAGGTCAAGCTTCGAACCCGGCCGCCGGCCGCCACGGTCCTGAAACCCGATGGTGCGGTCGGCGAGTTGTTGCGTCTGATGGATGAGCTTACCGCCGACCCGGAGGCGTTGCGCGGCCTGGGCGCCGAGCTTTCGGATCTCGAAAAGAAACTGCCGCGGGAATTCAGGCAGGGAACCGAGGGGTGGCGTCCGGATGAGCCGGGATGGCTTGCCGGCCTGCTCAGCGAGGTGCGGCCCATGCTGGTCCAGCGGCTTTTGCGGAAGAAAGCGGACGAATGAAGATCCAGCGCCTCGATCTCATTGCCTACGGGCCCTTCACCGATACGGTCGTCGATCTGGCCTCCGGGAGTCAGGGCCTGCACATCGTCTATGGGCCCAACGAGGCCGGCAAGAGCTCGGCGTTGCGCGCGCTGCGGCACCTGTTTTACGGGATACCCGAACGGACGCCGGACGCTTTCCTGCACCCCTTCGCCAAGCTGCGGGTCGGGGCGGTGCTGACGTCCGCCAGGGGCGATGTGCTGGAGGTGGTGCGGCGAAAGGGCCGCGGCAGCACCCTGCGGGCCACGGACGACAAGACCGCGATCGAGGAGGCCGAGCTGCAGCGCTTCCTGAACGGGGTCGATGCCGACCTTTTCGCCACGATGTTCGGCATCGGCTACGAGGACCTCGTGCGCGGCGGCCGCGAGATCATCCAGGGCGGCGGGGACCTGGGACGGCTCATCTTCGCGGCCGGATCGGGCGCATCCAATCTGGGAGCCGTGCTGGATGAGCTCCAGACCGATGCCGA
This sequence comes from Desulfobacterales bacterium, assembly GCA_035467535.1. Classification (GTDB taxonomy): domain Bacteria; phylum Desulfobacterota; class Desulfobacteria; order Desulfobacterales; family SpSt-501; genus SpSt-501. Next base: position 15,527 of record DATITS010000032.1, on the reverse strand, counting down.
TGCGCTCTTCCGTCCGGCCGGCCAGCGGCAGAAGATCAACGACGCCGTCGGCCGCCTGAAGCAGCACCGCTCCGCGCTCAAGGAATCCCAGCTCCCCGGGCAGGAGTGGGCGCGGCACGACCGGACGCTCAAAACGGCGCAGGCACAAAAGAGCGGGGTGGAGGAGAAGCTTGCCGCCGCCCAGCGCAATCTGAACCGGCTGCAGCGCATCGCCCAAGCGCACCCGGTCATTGCCCGGCGCCGGGAGATCCTGAAGGGTCTCGAAGCCGTTGCCGGCGCCGTGCTGCTGCCCGAAGGTTTTGCCGGTCGGCGAACGGATGCCCTCACGCGCCTGCGGGTCTCGGAAAGCGAAAGGGAGCAGGCTTTCGCGGCGCTTTCGACCCTGCGCACGTCGTTAACCGAGTTGGAGGACCCTGCCGCACTGCTCGATCAGGCCGAGGTGATCGAGGAACTTCACCAGGACCTGGGCAGCCAGCGCAAAGCCGCCAAGGACCGCATTGCGCTCGAAACCCGCCGAAACACGCTGCGGACCGAGGCCCGCCAGACCCTGCGCAGCCTGCGTGAGGACCTGACGATCGAGGAGGCCGAGCGGCTGCGGGTCAAAAAGCCGGAGGCGGTGCGGATCCAGGAGCTCGGGGCCGAGTATGAGCGCATCGCGACCCGTATTGAAAGCGGCCGCGAAAAAATCCCCGAGCAGACCCGGCAAATCGTCGGGGCGGAGGCCCGGCTCGCCGCTTTGGAGAAGCCGCGGCCGGTCGACACCCTGAAGACGGCACTCGCTTTAGCCGAAGAGGCCCTGCCACTCGAGCAGCAGCTCAAATCCGTCCGCGCCGAACATCAGGCGTTGCAGCAGGTCTGTGAACAGGGCGTGGCACGGCTCGGTCTGTCCGCAACGCACCCGGAAGAGCTGGGACGGCTTCAGGCGCCGGCACTTGAAACCATCCGGGTCTTCGAGGAGCGTTTCGACGGACTGGAGCGCCGCCTGTCGTCTCTCAGCGAGGAAGCCCGAAAGAGCGCAGCGAGCCTGTCGGAGACCGGGCACCGGCTCGAAGAGGCGCGGCTGGCGCAGGAGGTGCCCACCGAGGCGGATCTGGAGGCTGCCCGCAAGATGCGCGGCCGTGGCTGGGGGCTGATCGCCCAACAGTTGAACGGCGACGCCGTCTCCATGGACGAACGGCAATTTTTCATGCGGTCGTTTCCGGGCGAGTCGTCTCTATCGGATGCCTTCGCGGCCAGCATCGAAGCCTCCGACGCGCTGGCGGACCGGTTGCGCCGCGAGGCCGATCGCGTGGCTGTCAAGGCGCGGCTGTTGGCCGACCAGGCCGCACTCCGGGAGCAGGTCAAACAGCTCGAGGGGGAGCTTGCCTCCGGCCGGGCCGAAAAGGATGCCGCTGCGGCCGAGTGGGCCGGCGTGTGGCATCCGCTTTCGGTGACACCGCGCTCGCCGCGCGAAATGCGGCAATGGCTGCAGGATTTCAACGCCCTGGTCGAAAAAGCCTCCGACGCCTTGAAACGCGGCGCGCAGTGCGAAGCGCTGCAGGCCGAGGTCGATGGCGCACGCTCGATGCTCGGGCGCTGCATGGAGCCGATGGTCGCGCCGTCGGCCGGCGAGGATGAAGCGCTGTTGGGCCGCATCAGGCGGGTGCGCAACATCGTCGCGAACGAGGAGGGGCTCGGCCGGCAGCGCGAGGAGCTTGTTCGCGAAAAATATCGGTTTGAAAACGAACTCGAGTCGGCCACGTCGCGCCTGCAGGAGAACGAAGGGGAACTCCGGCGCTGGCAGAAGGATTGGGAGCAGGCCGTCAAACCCCTGGGCCTCGCGGCGGATGCCCGGCCGGGCGCGGCCAACGCGGTCATGGAGGAGCTGAAGAGCCTATTCGACAAGCTGCGGGAGGCGGAGGTCCTGCAACAGCGCCTGGACGGGATCGAACGCGATGCCGAGGCGTTCGCGCGCAAGGTGAAAGCGCTGACAGGTGCCGTGGCGGCCGATTTGGTTGCCCGCCCGGCCGACGAGGCGGCTCTCGAGATGCAGCGCCGGCTCACCGGCGCGCGCCAGATTCAGTCCAAGCGGCAGACGCTTCAAAGACAGAGTGAGCAGGCCCAGGCCAAAATCCAGCAGGCCGCGGTCGCCATGGCCGAGATCGAGTCGCAGCTAAAAGGCATGTGCGTGGAGGCCGGGTGCCGGACCAGCGACGAACTGCCCGCGGCGGAGTCGCGGTCGTCCCAGCGCCTGCAGCTGGAGGAGCGGTTGCGGCACGAGAACGATCGGCTGCTCCAGCTGGGCGGCGGGGCCGCGGTGGATGAATTCGTCAGTGACGCGGGAGCGATCGACCCCGATGGCGTCATGGGCGACATCGAACGCCTGAAAGCGGAGATTCAGCAACTCAGCGGACAGAAGTCGGACCTGGACCAGACCATCGGCAGGGAAATCGCCGAACTATCCCGGATGGACGGCGGCGACCGGGCCGCGGTGATCGCCGAGCAGATGCAGGCCATCCTGGGCGGGCTGGAAAGGGATGTGGATCAGTACGCGCGCCTGAAAATTGCCGCGCGGGTGTTGAGCCTGGCCATCGAGCGCTTCCGGGAAAAGAGCCAGGGCCCGATTTTAAAGATGGCCTCCAACCGGTTCAGCCGAATCACCTGCGGGTCTTTCGAAGGCGTCCGGGCGGATAACGACGCCGACGGCAACCCCGTGCTCGTGGGGGTGCGTCCGGGCGGGCGGCAGATCGTGCCGGTGGAGGGCATGAGCGACGGCACGGCGGATCAACTCTACCTGGCTCTGCGCCTGGCGGGACTCGAGCACTATCTCGACGGAAACGAGCCCATGCCGTTTATCGTCGACGACCTCCTGATCAAATTCGATAACAGCCGTGCGGCGGCCACGCTGAAGGCGCTGGCGGAAATTTCAGCCAAGACCCAGGTGATCTTTTTCACGCACCACCGGCACCTGGTTGAACTGGCGGCGACGAATATCAATGGGGCGGTGTTGTTCGAGCACGGGCTCGGTTGAGCCGGACGGGTTGCCCCGTTTTGCCGATGATGATATTAGAATCCAACCCGGTCACGCGGGGACCGATGTAACCACCCCAACGCAGAGGAGAGAGCCATGGGAGACGTTGTTCACACATCTCGAATCAAGATTGTGCGGGAAAAAGGCCCCACCCGCAGGGCCATGATCGAGGGGTTCGACGAACCCATCTATTATGGCGTCCACGGGGGAATCAAGAGCTTTTATAAAGTCGAACCGGAGAAGGAGCATGCCGCCACCCTCGACCACATTGTGGCGGCAACCGCCGGTTGAATGATGGGCACACTGGCCGCGGTGCTGGCCGGAAAGAAGATTCCGACTCCCGAAGAGCGTTATTGGGCGGATGTGGAAGGGGATATCAAAGCCGTCAACGGTGTTCTGAAAATTACGGACATCCGGGTAAAGTGTCACCTTAAAGTCCCGGCGGGGAAATCGGCAGAGGCGCGGGAAGCCTTCTCCGCATACTTGGTGCGATGCCCCGCGGCTCAGAGTGTGATCGGCTGTATCGACATCCACGACGAGCTGGTGCTCGAAGAGATGCCCGGCTGAAGTGATCCCATGCCGGGATGGTACCTGTACATGGTGAGATGCCGCGGTGGCTCTTTGTACACGGGTATTGCCACTGACGTCGAACGCCGATTTGCCGAGCATCAAGCCGGCCAGGGGGCGAAGTACCTTCGCGGAAAAGGGCGCTTGAAGCTGGTTTTCAAAAAAAGAATCGGCACGCATAGCTTGGCCCTCAAAATTGAGCGACGGGTGAAGCGACTGCCGAAACATAAAAAAGAGCGGCTGGTTTCAACCGGCAGCGGTATCGAAGAGATGTTAAAGGAAGGAGAATAGATGCCGATCGATCTTGACAAGTTCAAACCGGCTTACGAAAAATGGGTCGAGGAAAGCATGCCGGACTACCTGGCCGGCAACGTGAAGGAGGTCATAAAAAAGTATCCTCTCATTGTCTCTGAAGACGTGCCCTGGACGGCCTACAGCGGCTCTCCGTCGGAGCAGACCTTCGCGATCGTCACCAGCGGCGGCTTCTATCTCAAGGACCGCCAGCCGCCCTTTGACACCGTTTCGATTCACGGGGACCCCTCGTTTCGAGAAATCCCCAGGACCGTCCGGCCGGACCAGCTCGGCATTGCCCACGCCCACTATGATCACAGCCTGGCGGAGCAGGACATCAACGTGATTTTTCCCATCCAGCGCTTCATTGAGCTGGAAAGGGAAAACATCGTCGGCCGGGTGGCTGATACGCACTACAGCTTCAGCTATGTCAACGACGCCGTGAGCCTGGTTACCGAGACGGTTCCGAAACTTATTTCCCGGGTGAAGGCCGCCAAGGTCGATGTCCTCTTCATGGTCCCGGTCTGACCCAAGTGCCATCAGACCGTGGGTCTGATTCAGCGTCTGGCAGAGGAAGCCGGGATCTGCACCATCTCCATGGGCAACGATGCCGAACGGATGGCCAAGATCAAGCCGCCGCGGGCGCTGCACGTCAAGTTCGCGCGGGGCAGCATGCTCGGAGAACCGGGTAATGTGAAACGCCAGCGGCAAATCATTCTGGATGCGCTGGCGGCACTAAAGACCATACACGTGCCGGGCACCATCCAGGAACTGCCCTACCAGTGGAAGCGGCCGGATCCGAATTGATTGCGGGGTGACGTGAGTACCATCGATAAATCTGCGGAGACTGCCCGGTGACTCTGGAACAGGCGACACGTGCGCGAAAGCGCTTGGGCAGGATCGGCGCCATCATCTGCATTCTTTTCTTCGGCGGAATACTTGACACCTGTGTCGCCCGTTTTCGCGAGCCGCTCTTTACCGTACACGTGTTGCCGGGCGGCAGCGAACCGGTCGAAGGGCAGCTCGATCATCAAGTGAAAGAGCTGCCCCCGATGCGCATCGAGACTCCCGATGCGCGTGTGCGGCTGAAGATTGACAAGTTGCAGTCCGGCTTCTGGTTTGGCGGCAGCATGTGGATCGGAGAGATCTCTGCCGCCGCCGATACCCCTGCCGGCACTTACGATATTCTCGTTTTTGCGCTCGACCCTCCGAGCGCAAAGCCGGTTGCGGCTTTTCGGGCAGTGGTGTACCCGGACCCCTCGGCGCTGCGCGAGAGTTCTTTTTCTGTCATCCATCGGGTTTTTGACATCCGGCCGTGGATGGTGGCGGTCAGTTGCGTGCCGGTGCTCGGAGTCGTGCTTTTCCTGATGTGGTTTTTTTCTCAACGGGTTGAAAAATTGCTTGCGGAGCAAGGGCGGGCTGAAATTTTCCATGTGAAAAAGGCCGACGCAGGCTTCGAGGTCTGGTTCGGCCTCGGCGAGCGTCACGGCGTCGAACCGGGTGTGCGGGTGGATATCTGCACGGAGAACGGCCAGCCGATTTGCGACGCCGTGGTGCAGCGCGTGGAGTCCGAGAACGGCATGGCACTGGCGGACGCGCGCGCCGAGCGCCTGCCGCGGGGTGCCGTGGTAGCGCTGCGGGCCGGTCGCGCGAAACAGCAACAGGGGTGATCCATGGAAAACCTGATCGTGGTTGTGCTTGTTCTGGGGTCGGTCCTCATCGGATTGGTGATCGGGGCCCGTATCCAGAACCGGCGCAAGGAGTAGGTGTTTGCACCCGGAGTTTATTCCGCCGAAGCGGACCGGGGTTCGTCCCTCACGTAGTAGCCGTATTCCCTTGCATTGACATTGTGGCGCTTTTCCCAGGCGATCGTCGAGGAGGGGGTGGGGCCGTAGTCATGGCCCGGCCAGATCACGGTGTCATCGGGCAACTGCATCAGGCGGCGAATGGAGGCCCCCAAAGTCGGGCGGTGGCCTCCGGCCAGGTCGGTGCGGCCGCTGTCGCCGACAAACAGGGTATCCCCGGTAAAGAGCTGCCCCTCGGCGTAAAGGCAGATGCCGCCCGGGGTGTGGCCGGGAGTGTGGATCACCTTGAACCTGATCGTGCCCAGCTGCAGGTCCTGGTCGCCGGCCAGGTGGATGTCCGTCTCGGGGAGCGCTGCCGCATCCAAGGCGTGCATGACGATTTTTGCGCCGGTCAGGGCTTTGAGCATGGCGCTGCCGGCGATGTGGTCCCCGTGGCCGTGGGTGTTGACGATGGTTTCGATGGCAAGCCTTTCCTTTTCCGCCGCCGCCATGATGCGTTCGACATCCGCACCGGGGTCGATTACCAAGGCCTTGCGGGTCTTCTCGCAACCGATGAGGTAGCAGAAGTTGTCCATGTGACCGACCTCGAGTTGCCTGATGATCATCAGGTTTTCTCCTTGGGGGTTTTCGTAACGGCGGCCGCCTATCGCTACCCTGTTATTTACAGCCGCTATGGGGTAACTTACGGCTTGGCGCTGAAACAGTCAACGACCTGGCATCTGAAGGGAGTTAAAACGTAAATGGGCCTGCTCCGCCTTCTGCTGAACGACCCGGCAACCTTCATCCTGCTATCCATCCCGCTCCTGTATTCCATCATCATCCACGAGCTGGCCCACGGCTGGGTGGCGTATAAGATGGGGGACCCGACTGCAAAGCTCCTCGGGCGGCTAAGCCTCAATCCGCTCAAACATCTCGACCCGATCGGCACCCTGATGCTCTTTGTGGTCGGATTCGGCTGGGCGAAACCGGTGCCGGTCAATTTCAGCAATCTGCGTGGATCGCGCAAGGGGATCGTTTTCGTCTCAGCCGCCGGCATCGCCGCCAACACGCTGCTCGCCTTCACGGCGTTCCTCCTGAACCGCCTTCTATCACCCTCGCCATCGGGGGCTCTGGCACTGCTTCTCTATTACATGGCGCAGGTCAACATCATGCTGGCCGCATTCAACCTGATCCCGATTCCGCCGCTCGACGGCTCCAAAATCCTGCTGGCGTTCACATCCGGAACCTTCCAGCGCCTCCTGCTCGGCCTCGAGCGGTATGGGTTTTTCATCATCATCGGCCTCCTGTATCTCGGGGTCCTCGATCCGCTCATCGATTTTTTCCGCTGGATGATTTTGATGCTGATCCGGCTCCTTTTGCCATGACGCCGAACAAACCTTTTTAACCGTGCCGGCCCAACCTGCAGCGGCCGGGGGAGATGGGCGATGCATCTTGAACATCTCTTCTCACCCGTTCGCCTGGGGCGGATGGAAGTGCGCAACCGCTTGGTCATGCCGCCCATGAGTGTCAATTTCGGTGTGGACGAGCAGGGCTTCGTCACCGAGCGCCACTGGACGTACCTGGCCACTCGGGCCATGGCCGGCACGGGCATGATCGTCGTGGGCGGCGGCGCCGTCCATCCCGACGGCATGGACTTGCCCAGGATGCCCCGGGTCTGGGACGACCGCTTTATCCCCGCTTTGAGCCGCCTGGCGGCCGAGGTGAAAAAACACGGGGCCCGGATCGGCCTGCAGCTCCTTCATGGCGGGCGCCAGGCCTTTCACGACCGCCGCGTGGCCCCCTCGCCTCTGGCTTCTTTGGCCGTGGTCAAAGGTGTGCCGCGGGAGCTCGCGCGCGACGAGATCAAGGAACTGGTGGCCTGCCACGCCGAGGCCGCCCGGCGCGCCCGCGAGGCCGGGTTCGATTTCGTCGAAATCCATGCCGCTCACGGCTACCTGATCAGCGAGTTCCTGGCCCCCAACGCCAACCAGCGGATCGACGACTATGGCGGTTCCTTCGAAAACCGGACCCGCTTTCTGCTGGACATCATGGCCGCCATCAAGGCCCGGTGCGGCTCCGACTACCCCGTGGGCGTGCGCTACAACGGTGAGGACTACGTGGCCGGAGGCTGGAGCCTGAGCGAGGCGCTGCGGCTCGCCCCCCTGCTGCAGGCGGCCGGCGCCGACTGGTTGCACGTTTCAGCCGGGGTCTACGGATCGCAGCCCGTGACCATCCCGTCCATGTACGTGCCATTCGGCTGCTTTGCCCACCTGGCCGAGGCGGTCAAGCAGGTGGTGTCCATCCCGGTGATCGCGGTGGGCCGGATCAAGGACCCGCTGATGGCCGACCGGCTCATTGCCGAGGGCCGGGCCGATATGGTCTCCATGGGGCGTGCCCATCTGGCCGATCCCGACTTGGCAGGCAAAGCGGCCCAGGGCCGGCTGCACCTGCTCAGGCCCTGCATCGGCTGCTGCCGGGGCTGCATCGAAAACGTCCTGGCGCTGAACGAAGCCACCTGCGTGATGAATCCGGAACTGGGCCGGGAATACCTGCTGGGCAAACCCAAGCCGGCGGCCGTCCCCAGGAAAATCCTGGTCGTGGGGGCCGGGCCGGCCGGCCTGGCCTGTGCGCGGCTGTTGGCTCTGCGCGGGCACCACGTGGTCGTGGTCGAGGAGCGGAGCCAGGCCGGCGGCGCCCTTGTTTACGCCGCCGCGCCGCCCGGCCGGGTCGAGCTCTGGGAAATGGTGGAATATTTCCTGGCCGAACTCAAGCGCCTGGGGGTGGAAATCAGGCTCGACACCGTTATCGATGAGGATCTGGCGGCCGAACTGGCCCCCGCCGTGGCCGTGGTGGCCAGCGGGGCCAACCCCAGGCTGCCGGAGCTGGCCGGGCTCTTTGATTCCGGCCTGGAGCTGTTCACCGTTCTCGATGTGCTCTCCGGCGAAGCCGCACCCGGCGCCCGCGTGGTGGTTTTGGGTTCCGACCAGGCGGCCATGGTCACGGCCGACTTTCTGGCCCAGGGCCCGCGCGAGGTGGCGGTGCTGGGCGGCGAACACTTCGCGCCCGAACTGGCCCCCAACGACCGCACCTCCCTGCGCCAGCGCCTGGCCAAGGCCGGGGTGAGGCTCTACAAGCGGGCCTTCATCCGGGAATTCCTGGGGGGCGGCCTGGTCATCGAGCACCAGAACGGTCGGGAAACCCTGACCGGATTCCGGGACGTGGTCATCGCTGAGGGTTTCCGGCCGGAACGCCGTGCCGCCGAGATGTTCGGACGGTTGGGAATCGAAACCCATCTCCTGGGCGACGCCAAGTCCCCCCGGACCCTGCTGGAAATCACCGCCGAAGCCGACGAACTGGCCCGGGCGCTTTAGGCTGAATTTTTGGGTGATTGACGTTCACCCTTTTCATACCCATTGTTGCAGTGCATTCGCCGATTTCAGGATTGGTGAACTCGTTAAAAGCCATCCCGCCCGATGGCTTTAACATTTTACCTTCTGCGGATTCTCTATGGCACCTACGATTCTCGTCAACTGTTACGCCATCAGCAAGTCCTACACGATCCATCCGCTGTTCAGTTCCATCAGCCTGAGCTTCTCCGAGGGCGAGCGCATGGGGTTGATCGGACCCAACGGCTCCGGCAAGTCCACGCTGCTCAAGATTCTGGCCGGTCTGGAGACCCAGGATGCCGGGATGGTGACCCCGCGACGGGACACTCGACTGGTCTACCTGCCCCAGGCGGACCACTTCGATCCGGAAAAGAGCGTGGAACAGACGCTGATGGCGGCCCTTCCCGGTGCGGGCGGGAATGCGGAAGGCTTTCAGCGCATCCGGGAGACGGCCTCGAAGATGGAGTTCGCCCGGACGGACCAGCTCGTGGGAACGCTCTCGGGCGGGTGGCGCAAGCGATTGGCCATCGCCCGGGCTTTGATCCAGCAGCCGGACCTGCTGCTTTTGGACGAACCCACCAACCACCTGGATCTGGACGGCATCCTCTGGCTGGAGGGGTTGCTGAAGTCGCCGCCCTTTGCCTTCGTCCTTGTCAGCCACGACCGCTACTTTCTGGAAAATGTGACCAACCGCATCGTGGAGCTGAACCGGCTCTACCCGGAAGGGTATCTGCGGGTGGAGGGCAACTACTCCACGTTTATCGAAAGGCGGGAGACGTTCACCCGGGCCCAGGACCAGCAGCAGGAGGTCTTGTCCAACAAGGTCCGCCGGGAGATTGAATGGCTGCGCCGCGGCCCCAAGGCCCGGAGCACCAAAGCCAAATACCGCATCGACAGCGCCCACGAACTCCAGGATGAACTGAGTGCGGTCAGGGCCCGCAACGCCCAGAACCGGGTGGCTCAGATCGAGTTTGACGCCACGGGACGGAAGACCAAGAAACTGCTGCAGGCAAAGCGTATCACGTTGGAGCGCGACGGAAGGCGGCTCTTCTCGGAGCTGGACGTGACCCTTTCCCCGGGGTCCTGCCTGGGCATCATGGGCCGGAATGGATCCGGCAAAAGCAGCCTCATGCACCTGCTCCACGGCGACCTCGCCCCGGACTCCGGCACCATCGAGCGGGCGTACGGGGCCAAGATCGTGCTCTTCGATCAGAAGCGGGAGCAGCTCGATCAAGACCAGACCTTGAAAGCGGCCCTGTGCCCGTCCGCGGACATGGTCATGTTCCACGGCCGGCCGTTGCACGTCGTGGCCTGGGCCAAGCGGTTTCTTTTTGCACCCGGGCAGCTGACGCTGCCGGTCTCCCGGCTTTCCGGCGGCGAAAAGGCCCGGTTGCTCATCGCCCGCCTCATGCTGAGGAGTGCGGATATCCTGCTCCTGGATGAGCCCACCAACGACATCGACATCCCCACCCTGGAAGTGCTCGAGGAGAGCCTGCAGGAATTCCCGGGGGCCATCGTGCTCATTTCCCACGACCGGCTGTTGCTGGGCAACTTGAGCGACCGGCTCCTGTATCTGGACGGGCAGGGGCGGGCGGAATATTTTGCGGACTACGATCAGTGGCTTGCAGCCGAAGCCATGGCGGTCGCGCCGGCGGCCAGCCGGAAAAAACCGGCCAAGCCGCGCAAAGACAGGGCCCGGAAACTGCCCTACAAGGAGCAGAGCGAGCTGAACCGGATGGAGCAGAGCATCGCGAAGGCCGAGGCCGAGGCGGCCGCCATCCGGGAGCAACTCGAGAATCCGGCGATCATGAGCGATGCCGAGCAGTTGGGGAAACTGTATGCGCAGCTGACGGAGGCGGAGGGGAAAGTGCAGCGGCACTACCAGCGCTGGGGGGAGCTGGAATCTCTGCAGGCGCAGCTGTCTGACGAGGATGAAACCCCGCCCGCGTGAATGTACATGGCACCGGCTGCCGCCAGCCGTATCCGGAACCCGTGAGCCTGGGGCGGCCGTTGGGGTGAGGTTGCCTGGTCGCCGGAGAGTGCAATCCCTTGTGTTCGGCGCCCTTTCTGAAGTATGGTGGAATATCGATATCTGTTATTGAAAATAAAAGGGCAGGGGGGTGACATATTGGCCAGATCTAAATTCCAATCTGAAAAACGCCAGAAAGAAGTGGCAAAGAAAAAGAAGCAGGAAGAGAAACGGCAGCGCAAACTGGCAAAAAACACACTCGGTCCAGACGATAACCCCGACCAACCCCAGGATGCGGCGGAAAGCGCACCCGCAGAGGGCGGCGATGTACTGTTAAACCCCTGACCGGATCGCTCGTTTGGAAATGAGCGTTATGAACCCAGGATCGTGTCGAGCGCCCGGCACAGTTTGTCCACGACCAGGTCGATCTGCTCTTCGGTGATGACAAACGGCGGGGCCACGATCAGGCCGTCGCCGTCCGTGCCGGCCATGCCGACGGATTTGTAGAGAATGACCCCCTGCTCAAAAAGCGCCTTATATAACCGTTCCGTGATCTTTTCGGAGCGCGGAAACGGCGCAAGGGTCTGCCGGTCTTTGACGAATTCGATCCCCCACATCATGCCGAGGCCGCGGATGTCGGCGACGTGAGGCGATCCGCCCATCTTTTCTTTCAGCCTGAGGCCGATCGTCTCACCCACGCGCGCAGCGCGCTCCACGAGTCCGTCGCGTTCCAGAATGCGGACGGCGGCCAGCCCGGCAGCACAGGCAACGGAATTGTGGCTGAAGGTTCCCCCGTGCACGAAGCCGCCGCCGTTTTCGGCGACCGTCTCCATGTGGGCGGTGGAGGTCGCCACGGCTGAAAGCGCGATGGTGCCACCCGAAAGCCCCTTGCCCATGACCATGATGTCCGGCACCACCTGGTAGTGCTCGGCAGCGAACCATTTTCCGGTGCGGCCCATGCCGCACATCACCTCGTCCAGAATGAGCAGGACGTGGTGACGATCGCAGATTTCGCGCACCAGCGGCCAGTACCCGGGAGGCGGTGGGCAGACAGCGATGCTCGCGCCGCCGACGGTTTCGGCGATGAAGGCTGAAACCACGCCCGGCCCGATGTTGTGAATCGTCTCGTCCAGCGCCAGGGCGCAGCGCAGGCGGCAGCCCGGGTAGGTGAGGCCGTAGGAACAGCGCAGGCAGTAGGGCGGCGGAATGTGCACCGCGTCGCGAATCATGGGGTAGAAGGGCACTCGGAAAGAGGTGCGGCCGGCGGCGGCAAGGGCCCCAAGGGTCAGGCCGTGGTAGGATTTCCAGCGCGAGATCAGCACCTGCCGGTCGGCGTAGCCCCGCGCCAGCTGAATCTGGCGTGCCAGTTTGACGGAGGTCTCGACCGCCTCGGAGCCGGAGGACATGAAATAGAACCGGTTCAGTCCGTCCGGTGTGTGGGCGGTCAGGGCCTTTGCGAGGTCCTCGAGTGCGGAAGAGGTGAACATGGTGCCGTGCACGTAGGAGAGGTTGCGCAGTTGCTCGAAGACCGCCTGCGCGATCTCCTCGCGGCCGTGGCCCACGTTGACGACCACGGCCCCGCCGCTGGCGTCCAAGTATCGCTTACCGTCGCTGGTTTCAATCCACATGCCCTTGGCGCTTACGGCCAGGGGGAGCACTTTGTCCAACTGCCGGGGAAATACCGCACCTGGGATTTTAGCCATTTTCGGTGACAATCCTTTCCTGTCCTCAATTGAAGCAGCCGCTTGGGTTCGGTGGGCTGAGAACCATGACGACGGCACTTATACCGATAAACCGCGCCGCCTGTAAAGTGCAAACCGGCCGGCGGGCACATCGCCGCGCGGGAAGATCAAACAATCACAATGTTGTTGTTTTAGCAGCAATCATGATAAAGTAATGATCGCGTTCGCTTTTTTGTCTGCGGTGCAGTGACGCCTGAAACTTTCCGAAGCCCGCAAGCTGATGTGGGGGAATGAATGGACCTTGCATTTTCGCCTTGGCTCGTCTGGTTCCTGGCCGGCATTGCCGTCATGCTCCTTGAACTTGCCGTCCCCTCTTTTGTGATCATCTTCTTCGGGTTGGGATGCTGGGGTGGCGCGGTTGTGGCGGTTTTCAGCCCGGACGCCTATTCAGCACAAGTAGCTGCATTTTTAGTGGTATCAGTTGCCTCTCTGTTGACGCTGCGGAAGGTCGCCATGCGTGTCTTTGTCGGACACAGCGAAGGCCCGGGGACCGAGGGTTTGGGAAATGTTCCCGTGGGAGCGCGGGTAACACTCGACCAGGACCTGGAAGCTGGGCGGGTAGGTCGGGTGCGTTTTCGTGGAGCCATGTGGGACGCTATTTCAGAAGATCGAATCCCTGCAGGATCTGATGCTGAAATCACGGGAGTGGACAAGGCCAATCGATCCTGCCTCAAGATTAAGGGCGTCGTGCGCGTTTGAGATGGGACTCTGAAGTGTTGAGTTCGCCCCTCTTTTCCCCCACGGGCGGGTCATCGGTGGCTGTCTTCGTTTAAACCTTAAATATTAAAATCTAACTAATTGGAATTATTTCTTATGACTCCGACGCTTGTTGCCTTGGTTGCCATTACCGTACTGGTCCTTGTCGTGCTCATCAAGGGTGCCGTCATCGTCCCTCAAAAAAGTTCTTTCATAATTGAGCGTTTGGGAAAGTACCATCGCACCCTCGATGCGGGCTTCCATATTCTCATCCCCTTTGTGGACCGGGCCGCATACAGATTCGGCCTGAAGGAACAGGTGGTGGACATCCCCGCCCAGATCTGCATCACCAAAGACAATGTGAGTGTCGAGGTGGACGGCCTCATCTACCTTGAGGTCCAGGACGCGCACAAGGCCGCCTACGGCATCGACAACTACCTCCGGGCAGCCTCGCAGCTGGCACAAACAACCCTGCGCTCGGCCATCGGCAAGATCGACCTCGATAAAACCTTCGAGGAGCGGGATAAAATCAACACGGAAGTGATCGACGCCATCGACCAGGCAGCTCTCTCGTGGGGCGTGAAAGTGCTTCGCTACGAGATCAAGGACATTACACCCCCCGTGTCGGTGAAAGAGGCCATGGAGGCCCAGATGACCGCCGAGCGCCAGAAACGGGCCAACATCGCCACGTCCGAGGGGTTGCGGCAAAGCATGATCAATCAGTCCGAGGGTGAAAAGCAGAAGCAGATCAACGAGGCCCAGGGCAAGGCGGCGCAAGTCACACTCGTGGCCGAAGCCGATGCAAAACGGATCGAGCTGATCGCCAAGGCGACGGGCGAGGGAATCAGCAAGGTCGCCGCCGCGATCAAGGATGATGGCGGAATCGAAGCCCTCAACATGCGGCTGGCGGAGCAGTACATTTCACAGTTCGGAAACCTGGCCAAGTCGACCAACACGATCATCATGCCCAGCAACGTGGCCGACGTCGCCGGGCTCATCGCCACGGCCATGTCTACCGTGAGGGAAATCAAATAGCGAGATCCCGGCTCAATGAACAAAAATGTCAATCGGCATTGAAAATTGACCCATTATCGGCATCCAACATTGACCCACCCTCCTGAAACAGGCTGCGAGGGAATCCACGGTGGGAAAACGAGTGAGGCTTGGGTTGACGGAATGACGGGGGTAGAAGTTCGGGACCTGCGGTCTTCTACTGAAACAAGTTCGGCGTTCATCTCTGCCTCCTTGCGTGTTTTTGTATAAAAAACAGGCAAATGAAAAGAGAAAAGCCCCACTCTGAGGAGGAGGATACATTTTTGGAATAGGCAGTACAGCGCGGCATTACATGAACATCTGGGGTTCTTTTCGCTGACGACAGTTCTCGTTTAACCACTTCCTGATTTGGTCAATCCAGGCGTTTTCCCATTTTCTGGCTCCGGTCGGGCACTTCTTGATACAGGCACAGCAGCGAACGCACTGATTCGTGGTGGTGACGACCGAGTCTTCCACGGTAATGGCGGCGGTCGGACAAACGGTGGCGCATTCCGCACACAATGTGCATAGCGACTCGATGGTGACCGGGGCCATTTCCGATCGTTCCACCCACTTCTTGTATGGGAAATTTCCGGGGACATGCAGGGGTGGCATGTTATCCAGGGTGTTCAACTGGCTTATTTTCTCCTGGATCGATTCACCGAATCGCTTTGCTATTTCCAAATCGCTATCGTCCGGAACTGAAACCTGTGTAACGGAACAAGCGAGGCTTGACTTCTCAGTGGGTTATCCTGTAACCCAAACTCCAAGGGCTTTCCCGTTCGTGACGCGTTTACCGAGCAATTATCAAAAAGGCGGTCGGGCGACTTCGACGGCGGGCAGGCCCTCAAACCAAAGCCTGGATATGAAGCGTGGGCAACGGGTCAAGGGTAGGACAAGGGGGTGGTATGGCACGACCCGATCTCATGAATTTCCGGAAGCTGTTGTGGATACCAAGTTCACCGGCAGGCCGCCCCAACTGACCGAGAATGATGTGCGGCGGATGTACGAGATGGAGGTGCTGTCATGAAAGAAATCGACGCGATTAGA
>DATITS010000031.1:0-14058 GCA_035467535.1 Desulfobacterales bacterium | reverse complement strand
CAATATGCTCCAGTGTAAAAGGGACCTTAACTGCTGCCGTTTCCAGTCTGCTCTTTAGTAAGGACTCGGCAGTCAGTACAAGCTAAAGTTTCATTCTCGTTCAAACCGGCCGAAGGCCGGCGGCCTTGCTGGATTCCGGCTTCCGCCGGAATGACAACGCAAAAACTATTGTGAGACGATTAATAAGTCCATCCTACGCGGGAAAGAGGCCCGGTTTTCTTTTACGCCCTCTTCCGCGTTAGGCATTTCCATACCTACTTGCCACTCGGACCCGCAAACATTTAATTTCAAAAATTTGACCGTAAAGGCAGCTCAGGGTATCATTTAACCTGGCCATTTGGTCGGATATTTTCACGTGTGCTTGCCTTTAATTGGTTCCAAAGCTGATTCCAAAACCGAGGGACTATGAATAAAAGCATAGTATTACTATGTGTTGTGGTCATTTTTTTATTAGCGGTTTTTTCGGCCCCTTCTTCGGCAGTGGCCCAATCCGGCTGCGTTTGCGCAACGTGCGGCCGGTCCTGCAATGCCATAAGCACTCAAGGACACAGGCAGGGGTACTCATGCTACGTGGCTCCAAAGTCGGCTCCGAAAAACAGCGGGGGAACCCATCATTACGGTTACAGCCCTCAAGCCATGATGATGCAGGCGATCATGCAGCCCATGTTTAACAGCCTGTTTAGCCCCCCGGCCCCGTCGGGCGGTTTGACCCAGGAGCAGATCAAACAGGCCGAGCAGCAGCGGATTGAAGCCGAGAAAGCCCGGTTGGCCGCCGAAAAAGCGAAAAACGATGCCCTGCATAAATGGGCCAAGACTCAGTCGGACGAGGAGATCCGCAAGCAGGTCGAGCAGCAGGAAAAGCTTAAGCGCGGCGAAAAGGTCCTCTCCCAGATGCAGACAGTCGGGGGCGGGGGTGAGAAGCTTGAACCGTTTAGTTTCGGGAGCCCCAAGCTTGAAATCCAGCCTATCGAACATGGCGCTTTCCCGACAGCCCAGTACGACGAGTTCGAAAAACTCATGTGCGCGGCTTTTTTCTCGAACATGGGGAAACAGAGCGGCTCGGGGGTCGATGCGAAATTTTATTCCGATCAGGCCGAGCGGGTCATGACCGGGCAGCCGACCTTTATCGAATGCCGGGTGTCGAAGACATCGGGTGCGGCGTTGGCGGCCAGAACCAAAGCTGCCAAAAAGATCTACGAGGAGGTGAACCTCAAAATCCAGGAACTTGATAAGATCGGGGCCAAGCTTTCCGAGGCGAGCGAAAAGGTTGCTGCAGCAACAAACAAAAAAGATGCGGCGGCAACAAAAGTCAAGGAGTTTGAGGCCCGCGCCGCCGAGACACCTGCGGAACAGAAGCCTGAGATCGACGAGCTTACCGCAAAAGCGATGAAAGAGCTTGCGGATGCCGAAAAAGAGCTTGGACAAGCCCAGCAGTCGCAAAAAGAGCTGGCAGGCAAGAAAGGCCAGATCGAAAACGACCTTAACGGCATGAAATCGAAAATGCAGGCAAGCAGTACGGGTGGCTAAAAACTACCCATTGATGAACCGGAGCCGGGTTTGAGGAATTAGCCCTCGGCCGCCTCCGGTTTACTGTCTGCACGGGCTGCATGGGATGAAATCGTCAAGCGGGAGTTCATGCTAGAACAACAAAAGTAGCGCATGGTTTCAACGGCGGAAACCAATATCGAACATGGGTCATGAATCGAACCGGAACCCGCGTTCGTGACTGGCAAACGATAACGCGCAGGTATGAAAGGCAGGGTCTATGAACAAACACCGTTTTCTGGCGGTGGGGCTGTTGTTGGCGGCAATCGGCTGCGCAAGTGCTCCTGTAGAGCAGGGAAAATAGCAGAGCCACAGCCCCTCAGCGGAGAGGCTGTTTTCGGAGAAAGGATTTTACAAATGAAAACAAGTTGCTTTATGGGGCTTTGGGTCTCCGTTTTGTTGGCCGGGTGTGCCGCGACGCCACCGGTTAACTCGACCTTGCCGACAACACTTGCTGGGTGGGAGGCCCGGGCCAAAGCCTCCCCCGGCAACCAGGATCTCCAGCTCAGGCTGGCCAGCGAATACATGCAATACGGCAAATACGATGAAGCCGCCGAGGCGTACAAAAAATCCTACGGCGGCAACTCGGCCCTTGCCGAGACCTGGGCATGGCACTACGTGGCCGGTGCGTATCGGGCAGCGGGCAAGCTCGATGCGGCGATCGCCGCCCAGAAACGCGCGGCCGAACTCAAACCCGACCACGCCGACCACTACTCGTTCCTGGCGCTACTCTATTACGAAAACAAAAAATACGATGAGTCCATAACCGCTGCAAAACAGGCTATCAGCATCCAGCCGACCCATGCGACGGCGCACAACATCGCCGGGGCGTCGTACGAAGAGAAGGGGGCCGTTCAGGAGGCGATGGCGTTTTTCCGGAAGGCAGCCGAGCTTGCCCCCAAGGAGCCCGAAAACTACATCCGCCTGGGCAACTTGCTTCTCCGGGAAAAACGGCCCACCGAGGCCCTTTCTGCATACTCAAAGGCAGTTGAGGTCGCCCCCGAAAACGCCCTTGCCCTTAACGGAGTGGGGGTCACCTACTACCTCATGGGCCGCTACGACGAGGCGATCCCCTATGTCAGCCGGGCAATCGAGGCATCAACGACTAATGGCATCGGGATAAACGTAAGCGGTGGCGGCACGTTCCCGATGATTGCAGGCGTTGTTGACGGGCTCCCGGCCGCGAAGGCGGGCCTCAAAAAAGGGGATGCCGTAATCGCCGTCAACGGACAATCGACGCGGGATTGGGGCAACGACATTCCAAAATTCGTTCAGGCCGTTCGGGGCGCTGCTGGCACCCCGGTTTTACTGACCGTCGAGCGGCAGGGCCAGAACATCGAGGCAACGCTTACCCGCGAAAAGATCCTGCTGAAAAATGCCGCCCTCTACTACGCAAACCGCAGTCTCTGCTACAACGCCAAGGGGGACGCGGCCATGGCAATGGAAGACGCGCGCGCTGCGGTAGCCATCGGCCCAAAAGACATCAACGCCATATTCGCCCTTGCCTGCGCACAGGTTCAGCAGAACCAGTTCGAAGAAGCACTACAAACCGTGAAGCCGCTTACCTCCAGCGTCGCCCTTCTTGTAAAGGCGACCGCGCTGGCAAAGCTCTCCCGGACCCAAGAGGCTGCCGAGGTATACGGGGCGATCAACCCGTCCGACGTCTTCTTGTCCTTCGTGCCGCACGCGGCCAAGCGCAAAAATTTCCTTGACGCGATGAGGCCTTATGTGGCCGAAAACGTAAACCGTGCGAGGACATTGGAATCGAAGAGCCAGTATCGGGAAGCCCTTGCGGCATACTCCGCCGCCATGAAGGCCGCCGATGAGACAGAGGCCAAAGAGATCCTGTCGGCCTGCTTTGCCATGGTCCGCAAGAACCCCGCACTCGGGCAGGTCTCCGAGGAAGCCCGCAAGTTTGCCATCCGCAGCGAAGTCATGGTCAAGGAGGGCAATTTCGCAGAGGGTTTGTCCGAAATCAGAAAGGCGATCGCTGAGGCCCCATACATCGGGCAGTTCTTCTACAACGCGGCGCTGATCCAGGCTGAAATGAAAAAGTACCGTGAGGCAATCCGCGACATGAATGTCTTTCTGGCGGCGGCCCCCGATTCACCCCACGCGCGCGCTGCCCGCGACGAGATCATCAAGTGGGAGCTGATGATCGAGAAAGGCAAATAACGATGGTTTCTGTCATCCGAACACTCGTTACGGGGGTCCTGCTTTGCATAAGCATCACCCTCTCACCGCTCGCACTCGCTCAAACGGCCGCCCAGGCTGTCGATCGCGAGACGGCTCTTGCCATAGAAGGTCTTGAAACCGACAAGGAGAACTTACTGGTTCAGATCAAAAAGTGCGAGAAGACAATAGCGAACGCCAATGCCATCATTTCCGCCGCCAAGGGCAAAGGCAACAGCTCGGCCGCGGAGATTGCCACCAAGGCGGCCATCACCGCTGAGGATGCCAGGCGAAGCTACGAGAACACCCTTAGAATTGTCGATGAGGCCCTTGCAAGCTTAAGACGGGCCAGGGAGCCGCTTTCAGAACAGGAGAAGCGCCGGGCCAAGGCGCGACTGGCCGAGATCCGGCTTGAGATTTCGAAGCTCCAGGGCCTGCTTCGGACATGCATTGAAGCGACGACCCAAAGCATCTCCGAGCGGGAGAAGTTGGAAAACCAAATTGACCTCTGGTACAATCTCGCCCTCAAAACCGCCAAACAAGACCTTTTTCTCGAATGCGGAACATTCGGCCTGCGGCATGTCCTCAAAGCCCGAAAGGCAACCGCTCTTGAAAACATCGTGAACTCAGAAAAAAACATCCGAGTGAACCCGCATCCCATCGTCGAATCCCAAAACATGCAGATTATAGACAAAAACCGGTCAGACATCGCGCTGATCGACTACAACGCCAGCCTTGTTGAGCATCTGAACGATCTTCACACGGCCCATGATCTGTATGTGTGGAATCAAAAAGCGGCTTATTCGACCGAGACGCTTGCCGGGGCCGCAGACCTACTCGCGGGGATTCTTTTTAAATCATATGGCATGGCCAAAATCGGTACAATCGGAGGCCTTGGGGTGCTGTCAGAGCTTTCCGCATGGCAGGACCTGCGGCAGATCGACAAGCAAAACAGGGCCTGCTCAGATCAAGTGAAACCAATCGCCGCAAGCATGCAAAACCGGGTCAAAGAGGTGGGCTGTCTGGAGGAATGCCTGGACAGCCCACGGGATGGGTGCGTTGACAAGTGCCGAGGGAAAACGTCGGCATCCGCCCCCCCACCTCCTGCAAACTGATGGGGCCGTTTCCACGGAAGGATCGAATGGAAAAGTTGATGATATCTTCCTACAAGCAGCTGGAGGGGTCTCAAAACACGGGCTTTAAAAACATTTCGAACCTGGATCTTGGCTTCAAGCGCTTGGACGGGGACATGGAAAGCCTTGCGGCGAACGCTCGGAAGCCGGAAAAGCGGTTGAGTTTACCAGCGACATCTCCGACTGGCAAAATTTCATCAAGGATGGCGTCTCCGGCATCATGGCGCAGCTTAGCTCGTCCAACCAGGACATCGGACAGATGCTCGAAGACCTTAGTTTAAACCAACCGAATATTTAGACTTAAAACACCAAAGATTACAGGAACAGGGCTCTTTCATGATCATCATCAAGACTACCATCTGCCACGCAATTTGTGTGCTTGCAGCACTTTCTCTTGCAGTGGTCCTCCCCGGCCGCGCCTGGGGACAGCAAGTAAGTTGCGAAGGAACGCGCCAGGCCTGGCTTGCCGATCGCAGCCTGCAGGGTTTCATGAGCAAGCACCACTGTTCGTGCTCAAACGGGCCCAGCCGAATGCCGGTCTGTGTCCCGCGCGGGGGTGGAGGGGGCGGCTCCGATTCACCAGCTCCGGCCAAAAAGAAATACAGCGGAACCAAGGCATTGCAGCATGCGGCCATACAAGGTCTCGCGGCAGGGCTGGCCGCCGGTCTACTGATGAACCTTTTCGCTGCCCCAAGCACCCCGGCCCCGGGGCAGCAGGCAACCCCATCCTCGGAACCCACCCCCGAGCAGCGTCAGAAGTGGGCAGAGGCCGCCCAGAAGGCCAAGGAACAGATGGACGCCGTCGACCGAACCTATAAGGAGCACCGCGCCCAACAGTCCGCCGCCGCCATCTCGCAACTCAAGGGATCGCTCAAGGGCCGCCCCGAATCCATTCCTGCGGAGGTCCAGCGTGAACGGGCCTCCAAGGCAATCGATCAGCTCAGCTGCAGCGCCTTTTTCGGGTTGGAGGCGGCGGACCACGCCAACAAAAGAGACGGGGTTAAAGCCAAGCATTACGGGGATCTCGCAGCGCTTGCAGCGATTGGGGATATGCCGGTTGACTGTCCCAGGCCGCCGCCCAAGAACATACCGGAAGTGCCCGGGCCGCTATCCGAGATCCCGCAGGTCCAGCTCTACGAGCTGATCAGCGAAGAAATCAAGGACGCCGCAACCGAGGTTGAAACACTTCACGTCAAGAAAGAGCAGGCTGAACAGAAAATTTTCGATCTGCAGGCCAAAATAAAGGACCTGCAGACTCAGCTTCCCGCCCTGCCGATAAGCGAGAAAGAGTCCCCGGTCGAAGACCCGTTGCTCGCCGAAGCACAAAAAGCCCTTGCCGATGCGCTAAAGGAAAAGAGCGAGGCCGACCTTGGGCTGATCCAAAAGGAAAAAGAAATCGAAGCGTACCGGCAGATGTATGCCCGTTACGAAGTCCCGGCCAAATAACGTCATCCACCCAACGAAAGGAACCGCCGCCAATGCCCCGTAAAGCCTTGCTCGTGATCTTGGCCCTGATTTTTGCTACCGCCCCATCGTTTGCAGCCGACGTTCCAGTCCAAGCAACCCTTGCCATGGAGGCCGGAGTGGCCGCCGTTGACTCCGCCACTACCCCCGAAGATCTGGGAAAAGCGGTCGAGCTCTTCCAAAAAGCGGTGGCCCTCGCCCCCAATTGGCCTGATGCCCGCTACAATCTCGGCCAAGTGCTGTCCCTCGTGCCGGATAAGGCTCCCGATGCCATCAAGGAACTGCAGGCCTTTTTGGCGCTCTCGCCCCAGGCTGCCGAAGCTGAGGCTGTAAAAAGCGAGATTGCCGCCCTCGAAAAACGAACGGCCCTTCTTCAGAAACAAGGAACGGTTTTGAAGGAGTTTCAGCTCGCTCAGCTAAAGGACGGGATCTATGTGGTCGGACTGAACGGCTCCATCAAATTTCAACGCCGCGGGCACGTCCTCAGCGGCCTGCAGCGCGGGGACAAGATTGAGACGGTCAACGGGCGGCCGACCAAAGGCATGGGCCTCGACGAGTTTTATTCGGTTGTTGAAACAGGCTCCCCCTCGGAGCATATCTGTTTTGTGCGACTTCGGGGCGGAACCGACCCGCTCGAACTTAGCCTGAAGCGTGAGAACTTGTACAAGGGCGTCGAGGCGTTCCGTGCGTTCCAGACGCCCTGCCCCAAATAGGAGCACCCATGCAACATGACCCGCCCGGCGGGATGTCGATCGCAGTGTTCGCCCTCGCCCTGTTGTTTACCGACATTTGCTTTGCGGCAACCCCCTGCGGCATCGATGACGAGGAGTATGCCGTTTATTCCGCCGTGCTGTTCCCTGAAACCGACGGCGGGCAACAGGTCTCTGTTCCGAACTCCTCTGACCTGCTTCGCACGCCGTCAAGCCTTGCCGGTATATGGCCTGGTCCGTATGCCGTTTCGTCCTCGACCATGACGATCTCTGCCAAAGTTTCGGAAGGAAAAGACACTGCATTGTTGAAGAATTTCAACCGTAAAAACACTCAGGCTTGTCAAATAGAAGGCAGCCGCCTGACGGCAGCTCTGCCCAAGCACAACCGCAACCACGTCCACGTCTCTTACAATGCTGAAACGAAGAAGCAGGAGAATTTTGCAGGAGGTCTTATTCAGCTTTCGAGGGTTGGTTTCAACCAGGGTAAAACCGAGGCTGTGGTCGAAGTTCACGCAATATATGACTCCGAGGCAGGCATCGGCTACCGGGTCTTCCTGCAAAAGACAGCATCTGATGGCAAGTGGCGCGTTCAAGATGTCGTTAAAACTCGCCAGTTCTGAACTTTCCAAGGAGGGCCTCGCCGGCCAGGTTTGATGAGAAAGGTGTGGCGCATGGCATCTGCTTTGGTCAAGGTTGCCTTCGGGTGGCTGGTATGGGGGCGCGATCGGGATAGTCGCCTGTTTTTCAGCCGTTGACTGGCCCTTGGGCGCATTGCTTGTTTTGATCGGGTCGGCCGTCTTTTCTTTAGCAGCCGGGGTCCTTCACAAAAAACGCTACCTTGCGATCATTCCTGCGGTCGCCATTGCCGGATGTTATCCGGTCACAATCCCTTTGCCCTGGCTTGCGGCTAAATGGGTGGATCGCCATCATAGAATAAAAGGGAAACCGACGGTATGCCCCGCGGCCGCCTGGACAAGCCCCGGCACGGTTGACAGGGGCCGCTCTTTCTGTTAGCGCACGGGAAAAGGCCGTTCACGACGGCCGTTTCCAACAGGGTGTTGAAAAACAAGCATCAGGCCGTCAGCCAAGACAGATATAAGCTTGAGGCAAGAGGCTTGAGGCTCGATGCTTAAAAAAATCAGCCACCATCAGCCAGGCTTCCAGCTTCGAGCCTCCGGCTTCCAGCCGGTTGCATGTGAGCATTTGCAAAAGCCGCACAACGCCGGATCACGGCGCGAGGCGCAGTTTTTCAACACCCTGCTGAAGAGGAGACGCTGATGGCATCCATGGACGAACACATCCTCAAGGCCGCCAAGGAGATCGTGGTCAAGTTCATCGAGTGCGGCCGGCTCTCCCCGAGCGGGTTTGCCGAAACCTTCCAGAGCATCTACAAGACCGTCGACGAGACGGTGAAGGCCCACGTGACATCACCGGAAAAAACGCACGAACCCAAGGCGACCGGCACGGGGCAAAAGGCACCGGGCGGCAAGCACTGACGCCCGTCAGGGTTCCGAACCGCGCCATGACCCGCCGGACCCAACGGACACAAACGGACACAAACGGACGCCGATGCTCAGTGCGCTTCGGCCCAGTTGGCGCCGGTGGCCACGTTGACCTTGAGCGGCACCTTCAGCTCCCAGACCCCTTCCATGATCCGCACCACCAGGCGCGTCACCGCGCCCACCTCCTCCGGCGGCACCTCGAACACCAGCTCGTCGTGAACCGTCAGCAACATGGCCGACCGGAACCGCTCGCCTGACAGCGCCGCGTCGATCCGGATCATGGCCACCTTGATCAGGTCGGCCGCCGAACCCTGGATGGGAGTGTTGACCGCGGTGCGCTCCGCCGCCTGGCGCACCACCGCGTTGGCGCTCGTGATGTCCGGCAACCGGCGCAGACGGCCGAGCAGCGTGCTCGTCTGACCGGTCTGCCGCGCCTCCGCGATGGTCTGGTCCAGAAACCGCTGCACCCCCGGGTAGCGCGCGAAATAATGGTCGATGTACACCTTGGCCATCTTCTGGCTGATCTCGAGCTGCCGCGCCAGCCCGAAAGCGCTCATCCCGTAGATGATGCCGAAGTTGATGGCCTTGGCCTGGCGCCGCAGCTCGGGAGTGACCCGGGACGGCTCGACTTGAAACACCTCGGAGGCCGTGCGGGTGTGGATGTCTTCCTCGTCCCGGAAGGCTTGAATGAGGATCTCGTCGGCGGAGCAGTGCGCCAGGATGCGCAGCTCGACCTGCGAGTAATCGGCCGACAGCAGCACCCATCCGTCGCGGGGCACGAACGCACGGCGGATCTCCAGCCCCTCCTCGGTGCGGATGGGGATGTTCTGCAGGTTCGGATCGGAGCTGGACAGCCTCCCGGTAGCGGTCACCGTCTGGTGGTAGGAGGTGTGAATCCGGCCGGTCTGCGGATGGACCAGGCCGATCAGCGCGTCGGCATAAGTGGTTTTCAATTTGGCAAGGGTGCGGTGCCGAAGCACCAGCGCCGGAAGCTCGTGCAGCTTTGCCAGGGTCATCAGCACGTCCACGTCGGTCGAGTAGCCCGTGCGCTTCTTGGTCTTCTTCTGGACCGGCAGCTTGAGCTTTTCGAACAGGATGAAGCCGAGCTGTTGGCTGGAGTGGATGTTGAAGGACTCGCCGGCCAGCCCGCAGATGGAGGATTCAAGGACCCCCAGCTGGTGCTCGAAGTGTTTGGACAGCCCGCGCAGCCGGTCGACGTCCACGCCGACCCCCCGCATCTCCATGCGCTTGAGCACCGGGATGAGCGGCATCTCGACCGTCTGCATGAGCCGGCTCAGACCGGCCGCATCCAGCCGCTGCGCGAGCACCGCCTGGGCCAAGCGCGTGACGTCGGCATCCTCGCAGGCATAGGGGACCGCCTCCTCCAGGGGCACCTGCGCAAAGGTGGGCCGCTCCTTGCGCTTGCCGACCACCTCGTCGAAGGTGATGGTCTTGTGGTCGAGAAAATCGAGAGCGATCTGGTCCAGGTTGTGGGCGCGCTTGGAAGGGTCCAGCAGGTAGGAGGCCAGCATGGTGTCGAAGACGACCCCGTCCAGCGCAACCCCGTGGCGCGCCAGCACGATCCAGTCGTACTTGATGTTCTGGCCGACCTTCGGCCGCGCCGGGTCTTCGAGCAGCGGCTTGAGTTGCCGCAGCACGTCGTCGCGGTCTAGCTGCGTGGGGGCTCCGAGATAGAAGTGGCCGCAGGGGATGTAAAACGCCTCGTCGGGCCGGACAGCGAAGGAGAGGCCGACCAGTTCCGCCCGCATGGGGTCGGCGGAGGTGGTCTCCGTGTCGACGGCCACCGTCCCGGCATCCGTGAGGCGGGCGACGAGGTCCGTGAGCGCGGCCGCATCGAGAATCGCCCGGTAGTCCTTGCGGCTCAAGTCCGCCGGCTTGGGCAGGGTCTGCTGGAGCTGCCGGAACTCCAGGGTCTTGAACAGCGCCGCCAGGGTCTCGGCGTCGGGCGGCTGGACCTTGAGCGCCTCCAGGTCCGGCGCCACCGGTGCATCCGTGTGGATGGTCACCAGCCGGCGGCTCAGAAACGCCTGATCCTTGAACTGCAGCAGCTTCTCCTGCTGTTTTTTGCGGGCGACGGAATCGATGCGGGCATACAGGTTCTCGAGGCTGCCGAACTCCCGGATGAGTTCGAGAGCCGTCTTGGGGCCGATGCCCGGCACCCCCGGGACGTTGTCCGCGGTGTCGCCGGAGAGACCCATCACGTCCACCATCTGCGCCGGATCCACACCCAGCTTCTCTTTGACGGAGGCCAGATCGGTGCTCGTCTCCTTCATCGGGTCCCAGATGCTCGTCCGTTCGGTAACCAGCTGCACGAAATCCTTGTCGCCGGTCACCATCACGATCGCAAAACCGTCCTGCTCCAAGCGCCGCGCCAGGGTTCCGATGAGGTCGTCGGCCTCGTAGCCGGCCAACTCGAAGATCGGCAAGCGGTAGCCGGCCGTGATCTCCTTGATGTAGGGGATCTGGAGGGCCATGTCCGCGGGCATCGGGGGGCGGTTCGCCTTGTAGTCGGGGAAGATGCGGTGGCGGAAGGTCGGGCCGCGGGCATCGAAAAACATGGCCGCGTACGCGGGGGTGCGCTCCGCCATGAGCTTGATCAGCATGCGGGTGAACCCGAAAACGGCGTTGGTCGGCAGCCCCCTGGAGTTGGTCAGCCCCTGAATCGCGTGATACGCGCGATGGATGTAGGCGGTGCCGTCGATGAGATAGACCGTGCGCTGTGGTTGCATGCCGTTACGACCTTGGGAGGGATGTTCGCCGGGCGGGGGCCCGGTACCGGCAGGGCCGGTTGACACCCTGTTGGGGTTGCATTAAAGTTGTCGATCAGATTGCATGTCATGAGCGGCCCGAGTGTCGGCCACCGTTGTCTATACCACCCCTGCCGCCGCGCGGCAAGAAGGGAGCCCGCATGGGAACAGGGCAGATCATCACCGACGACCGTCGCATCCACGGGTTGCTGATCCGCGCCAAGACGATCGCCGTCCTGGGGCTGAGCCCGAAACCGGACCGCGATTCCTACCGGGTGGCGGCGTATCTCAAAGACCACGGCTACCGCGTCTTCCCCGTGCGGCCGGCGCAGGCCGAGATTCTGGGTGAAAAGGCCTACCCGTCGCTGGACGATCTGCCCGGCACGGTCGACATCGTCGATGTGTTCCGCAGCCCGGAGCAGATCCTGCCCCACGCCCGCGAGGCCTTGCGCCTGCGTCCACTCGCCTTCTGGATGCAGGAGGGCATCGCGAACCCGGAGGCGGCCGGCCTGCTCACCGCGGCAGGAATCGATGTCGTCATGGACCGCTGCATCAAACGTGAACATGAGAGACTGTTCGGCAACGCCCCTCTATAAGCGCAGGCACCGCAGGGACCGCGAGCCCGTCTGCCACTGCTGCCGCAAGGCCTTCCCGTTCTGCTGGATGTGCCGCTGCGGGTTCAAGATATGCCAGAGCTGCATGCAGGACAATCTGTGGGGCATGTCCTGCAACGCCATCACCTGGGACTGCCCGGACTGCGGCGCCGGTAACGGCTTCGGCAACCAGTGACGGGCCGGCCACCGGAAGGAGCACGATGCATTACGAAGGCAACATCATCCGACCGCCCAGCGAGGCCAACAGCATCCTGCTCCAGATCACCGTGGGGTGCTCGCGCAACCAGTGCACCTTCTGCGGCACGTACCGGGGCGAGCGGTTTCGGATCAAGCCCGACGACGTCATTATGGAAGATATCCGCTTTGCCGCCACCCACTGCCGCCGGCAGCGACGCGTCTTTCTGTGCGACGGCGACGCCCTGATCGTACCCCAGCGGCGGCTGCTGCTCATCCTGGACGAGCTTCGCAGCCGGCTGCCGTGGGTGACGCGCGTCGGCACCTACGCCAATGCCAAAAGCCTCCGGCTGAAGAGCGCAGACGACCTGAAGGAACTGCGCGCCCGCGGCCTGGGCATCCTCTACATGGGCCTCGAGTCCGGGGATGCGCTCACCCTCAAGGCGATCCACAAGGGCGCGGGCCCGGAGGAGATGATCGCAGCGGGGCGCAAAGCCCGGCAGGCCGGCTTCAAGCTGTCCATCACGGTCCTTTTGGGGATCGCGGGCCGGGAGCGCTCCCTCGTCCACGCGCGTGAGACCGGCCGGGTGCTGTCCGCCATCGACCCGGACTACGTGGGCGCGCTCAGCCTGATGCTCATCCCCGGGACACCGCTTTACGAAGACCACCGGGCAGGGCGTTTCCCCTTGCTCGAACCCGCGGAGATGCTGGTCGAACTGAAAACGATGATCGCCGAGACCGGCCTCTCCCAGGGGCTCTTTCATGCCAACCATGCCTCCAACTACCTGCCGATCGCGGCCCGGCTGCCGAAAGACAAGACCGCCGTGCTGGAGTTGATCGACCGGGCGCTTTCCGGCGACATCGCCTTGAAGCCGGAGTTCATGAGGGGGCTATGAATGCGGCTCAAGTCAGTGACACGCTTCAAGCAGACAATCGATCATCCACCTGAGGGGGTATCATGGATTTAAAGCTTCTGCTGACCACGTTCGGAATGGTTTTCCTGGCCGAACTGGGCGACAAGACACAGCTGGCGACCTTTTGTTTTTCGGCCGAATGCGACTCCCGGCTCTCGGTCTTCCTGGGCTCCGCCGGTGCATTGGTGTTGAGCTCCCTTATCGCCGTGCTGCTCGGGGCCGGGGTAAGTCGGCTCATCTCGCCGGCCACCATCAAGATCGGCGCCGGAGTCTTCTTCCTGGTCGTGGGCGCGTGGACCATCTACAGCGCCGTACGGACCTGAACCGGCTCGAGGCCGACAGCATGCACATGAAGATCGATGAACCTGAAAGAAGCCATCCGAATCGATGGCTTTGCAAAGAGGCCACGTTCAAGGCGCGCGGAGTGCGGGGTACTTCCAGTACGCCGCAGCGGCAAGGCGATGAAGCGCAACGCCGAAATCGGGCTATTTACGAAGCCATCAAGATTGCGTTCACCGCCGCACTGGCCGTAGCCGTGATGGCCGCGAGCGCCGTAGCGCAGCCTGTCTATACCGGCCCCCCGCTCGATTTCACGCCCCTGATCGAGGCGGCCCGCGTGCGCGGCCCGCTCGACTTCTGCGGGGAGCCGGTCCCCCTCGACGACCCGGACGTGCGCGAGCGGATGGAACGGGAAATGCTCCTGGTGCTGTGGGACGCGCCCCAGGTCATCATGTGGATGAAACGCTCCGGCCAGTCCCTGGCGCCGATCGAGGCGGCCCTGCGCAGGCACAACTTGCCGCAGGACCTGAAATACGTCGCCGTGGCGGAAAGCGCGCTCCGGCCCCACGCCGGCTCACCCAAGGGCGCCATGGGGTTCTGGCAGTTCATCGAGTCCACCGGTCGCAAATACGGCCTCACGGTCGACCCGGAAAAAGACGAGCGCCGCAACCTGCCGGCCTCCACCGAGGCGGCGCTGGTGTATCTGCGGGAACTGCGTGAGATGTTCGGGTCCTGGACGCTCGCGGTCGCCGCCTACAACATGGGCGAAAACGGGCTGCGCCG
>DATITS010000030.1:0-1833 GCA_035467535.1 Desulfobacterales bacterium | reverse complement strand
TCCGAGTTCAAAAAAACGCGCCTGAAAAAACTGCCTTGGTACGCGGCCTACCTGACCACTCCGGGGTTGCTCGTGCTGGCGGCCCTGGCACTGCCGGTCATCTATTGGCTCGTTCGCGGCTGACGTCGCAGACCGGGCTATACCGACTCAAGAAATTTCTTGGCTTGGTATTCAAACTCCCGGCTCTCGACGTCCACCGTGCGGTGGGTTTTATCGTCCGCGACGAACACCGACACGTGACCGCCGCCGCCGGCAAAGGATACACAGCAATCTTGGAGGCTCGTCTGCTCCAGCCCTTCCCCGCCTTTGCCAAAAAACGTGGCTGCCCGGCGGATGATTTCATCCTTCGTCAGCCGGGAGGTTTTTGCGATTCGAATCATCCGGTGTCCCTCCTCTGCTTATTATTCGGTAACTGCCCGTTTTCCGGGTAAACTCATGATAAGCTCTGTTTGCCGGCGGACAAGCCGCCGGTGCTTTCCTCAAGCGCATGTCTAAAACAGCCGATAATGCAATATGCGGCAGACGCAACACCCTGCTAATTTCAAACAGGAGGCGGCCATGGGGACCAACAATATCGTCTTTTTGGAAAATCTGGAGTGGTTTGACGAAAGCGGCAAGGAGATCGTGCACCGGCTCCCGGAGCAGGGCTCAGGCGAGATCAAGTACGGCGCCCAGCTCACCGTCCGGGAGAGCCAGGCCGCGGTGTTCTTTTACCAGGGCAAGGCCGTGGGGGTCTTCGGCCCCGGCCGCCACACCCTGAAGACCGGCAACATCCCCATCCTGACCAAAATCGCCAGCATCCCCTGGGCCATGCAGAGCCCCCTGCGGGCCGAGGTGTATTTCGTCAACCTGAAAGTGTTCACCAACCTCAAATGGGGGACCCGCGACCCGGTCGCCTACAAGGATGCGGAGCTGGGGCTCGTGCGCCTGCGGGCCTTCGGCGTGTTCAACCTCCAGGTGGCCCAGCCGGTCCTGCTCATCAACAGCCTGATCGGCACCCAGGGGATTTACACCACCGCGGAAGTCGAAGAGTACCTGAACAGCGTGATCGTGTCGCGCTTCAACGACTACATGGGGCAGACCCTCGACTCCCTCCTCAACCTGCCGGCCAAATATGACGAGCTGTCCGAAGGCCTGAGCAAGCGACTGGAGGAGGATTTCAGCCGTTTCGGGATTCGCCTGGCCCAGATCTACATCAATTCCGTGACGCCGCCGCCCGAGGTCCAGCAGGCGATCGACGACCGCAGCCGCATGGGTCTTTTCAAAGACATGGAGAAGCTCATGCAGATGAAGGCGGCCATGGCCATGGAAAAGGCCGCCGGAGGCGAAGCCGGCTCCGGCACCGGCATGGGCACCAGCCTGGGCCTCATGCTGCCGGCCATGTTCGCCCAGTACTTCGGCGGCCAGAAAACAGGCGGCCTGCCGGGTGAGCCGGCGCCGGGGGCGGCCTGCCCGGAATGCCGCAGCAGCGTTCCCGGGGACTCCAAATTCTGCCCTCAGTGCGGGCATCAGATGGTCGTGTTCGGCCAGTGCTCCCGCTGCGGCAAGAACCTGGCGCCGAACGCGAAGTTCTGCCCGCGCTGCGGCCTGGCGACAGAAACCGCACCCCAGAAGAAATTCTGCCCGCATTGCGGCTCCGAAAACCTGGCGGACTCCATGCACTGCAATGAGTGCGGGGAGAAGCTGTGACGGTTTCGCAACACGCCCAACTTCATCGTTGTGCTTCATGTCGCTGTCGCTGCGGCGTACTGCAAGTACGCCTCGCGCCGCGACATTCGCACGCCTTGAATTTGGCGCGTCCTGCGAAGCCGTCCAATCCCAAACCCTTGAACC
>DATITS010000029.1:0-2734 GCA_035467535.1 Desulfobacterales bacterium | reverse complement strand
CTCCCCAGGGCCGGGTGATAGCAGAAGCGCGGGATCATGATCCCCAGCCGGGCTGCGGCCTCGATCACCTTGGTGCCCGGCGGGACGTCGATCGGACGCTCGTCGATGGTCAGTCTGGGCATAGGAGAATCCCAAAGGGTTCGCTACTCAGGTAGAAAGACCGAAGGTAGATAGACCGAAGGAAGCGACGTGCGCGATCACCCAAAGCCACAATCGTTTGGAGCTGTTGAAAAATGATGGTGTCATGGATGATCATTAGTGTCCTTCAGCCTTCGGCCTTCGGCCTAAACACCTGAGCAGTCACAAAAAATCTGTCGTTCACCTGTTTCATTCGAACCCGGGCCCCCTTGGATCCTTGGACCCTTGGAACGGGCATTTTTTCTGATCAATGTGCTCGCGGAGTTCGTCCTTGAAATGCGTCAACAGGCTCTCCAAAGGGGCGGCCGCCCCCGGCGCGAACGCACAGTAGGAGCGGTAGAGCTGTTTTGCCATCTGGTCCAGCAGCGGCACGAATTCGTCCCGGCCTTCCCCGGCCTCGATCCGGGCGAGCAGGTCGCGGATGTAGGGCAGCCCCTCGCGGCACGGCGTGCACCACCCGCAGGATTCACGCGCGAAGAACTCGATCAGGTTCAGGGTCGCGGCCACCAGGCAAGTCCGGTGGTCGAAGACCATGATCGCACCGGTGCCCAGGCGGTTGCCGACCTTTTTCAGCGCGTCGAAATCCATCGGGATGTCGTAGTGCTGCCGGGGTAAAAATCCAGTGGAGGCCCCGCCGGGCAGGCACGCCTTGAACTCGGAGCCCTCCAGCATGCCGCCGGCGTATGTATCGATGATCTCGGAAAGCGGCACCCCGATCGGCAGCTCGTAGCAGCCCGGCCGCTTGACCTTGCCGCTCACACCGAAGATCTTGGTGCCCGCGCCGGTCGGCGTCAGGGCGAGCTTCTTGAACCACTCGGCCCCGTTGCGCACGATGTGGGGTAGGCAGGCCAGGGTCTCGACGTTGTGGGCGAGCGTCGGCTGCCCCCACAGCCCTTTTTCCGTGGCATAGGGCGGGGGCTGCTTGGGGTTGGGCCGCCGGCCCATCAGGGCGTTCAGCTGGGCGGTCACCTCGCCGCAGATGTAGCGGCCGGCGCTGCGGTGCACGACGATCTCCAGGTTGAAATCGCTGCCCAGGATGCCGCGGCCCAGGTAGCCGGCCGCCGCCGCGATCCCGATTTCGCGCTCCAGGATGCGTGCGGCGTTCTCGTACTCGGGCCGGATGAAGATGACGGCCTTCTCGGCCCGGACCGCCCACGCGGTGATGACGATGCCCTCGATCAGCATGTGGGGGTCGGCGTGGATCAGCACCCGGTCCTTGAAGGTGCCGGGCTCCATTTCGTCGGCGTTGCACACCAGGTAGCGCGGGAAGGGCGCATCCTCGGCGATGGTCATCATCTTGCGCCCGGCCGGGAAGGCCGCGCCGCCGCGGCCCAGGAGCGCCGCATCCAGGATGATCTCCTGCACCTCGCGGGGCGATCTGCGGGTTACGACCTCCGTGAGGGCCTGGTAGCCGCCGCTTGCGCGGTACTCCTCCAGGGTCGCGATGCGGTCCGGCCTGCGGTTTTGGAACAGCACTTGTGGATAGTTTGCCAACGTCACAATCCGATCACCCGGTCTTGCCGTCGACCTTTTGAACCACAGGTCGCACGGCCCCTGATTTTGCTTCCTCTCTCAATTTGGCCAGAATCGCGTCGATCTTCTCCGGCGTCAGCTCGCCGTAAACCCTGCGGTTGACGAGCATGGCCGGCGAGCGGTCGCAGTAGCCGATGCAGCAGACCGGCAGCAGCGTGAAGAGCCCGTCGGCCGTGGTCTCCCCCATCCCGATCGCCAGCCGGCGGCACAGGTAGTCCCGCACCGACGCGTACCCGTTCATCCAGCACACGACGCTGTCGCAGACGTGGATCACGTATTTTCCCACCGGCTCCCGGAACGTGAAGGTGTAGAACGTGGCGAGCTCGTCCAGCTCGAGCGGCGTCATGCCCAGCAGGCCTGCCGCCTCGGCGAGTGCGGCGTCGCTCAGGTAGCCGTAGTGCTCCTGGACCGCGAACATCACGTCCACCGCCAGCTCCCGCGGGTGCTCGACGTGCTTGATTTCCGCCTCAAGGCGCTCTTTCAGTTCCTTTGGCAGCATAACCCCATCGGGTGTTTGAATTGCAAAATATCTTTTACGAAAAACTTTTCAAGTAATGATTCCGCCGAAGGCGGAATCATCGGTCGATGTCCGGGAGGATGTAGTCCACCGAGCCGATGATCGCAATGAGATCGGCGATGGTCTCACCCCGGGCCAAGATCGGCATCGCCTGCACGTTGGCAAACCCCGGCCCGCGCACCCGCAGGCGGTAGGGGTGGCCGAGGCCGTCGCTCACCACGTAGTAGCCCTGCTCGCCGCGGGGGATCTCGCAGGCGGCATAGGCCTCCCCGCGGGGGATCGTCATGCCGCGGGTGACATTGACGAAGTGGTGGATCAGGCTCTCGATGTCGTTCAGCATGTCCTTGCGCTGGGGAATCACGTATCGGTAATCGTCGGTGATGGTGCGGCCGGCCGGCATGTTGGCGGCCGCCTGCGCGATGATCCGGATGCTCTGGCGCATCTCCTCCACGCGCACGAGGTAGCGCGCGTAGCAGTCGCCGGCGACCGCGGTCGGCACCTCGAACTCGAACTGATCGTAGCCCGAATAGGGGAATTTCTTGCGCA
>DATITS010000028.1:0-2946 GCA_035467535.1 Desulfobacterales bacterium | reverse complement strand
CCACGAATTTCTTGGCCGCGTCGAGGTTGGGGGTGCCCTTGAAGATCGTCACCGGGCTAGGGATCACCAGCATCTCGGGCGGGTACACCAACGCCAGGGTGGCGCCCTTCTCGATCTTGTCGTTCGTAATGTAGTCGACCGCGAGGCTTGCGACCAGATCGCCCGAGGCGGTGTCGTCCACCACCTGACCGGAGCCCTTGCCCATCTTGGCGCCGTTGGCCTTGAGCTTCTGGAAGAACTCCCAGCCGAAGGCCTTCTCCAGCATGGCGACACTGACGTACGCCGTGCCGGAAAGGCCCGGGTTGGCGATGCCGAAGGCGCCCTTGAACGCAGGTTTCATGAGGTCCTGCCAGGTCGCGGGGGCCTCCTTCACGAAGCGCGTGTTGTAGACAATGCCGAGGGTGCCGAGGCGGGCGGGGGTGAAGGATCCGTCAAAATCCGCCAGGGGGTTGACGATGCTCTTGACCTCCGGCGAAATGTATTTTTCGAGCAGGCCCTGGGACTGGAGTTGGTAGAAATCCGGCACTTCGCTGGTCCAGAGGACGTCGGCCATGATCTTGCCGGATTCGCGCTCGGCAGCGATCTTGGCCATGAGCTTGCCCGCGCCGGCGGACTGGTAATCCATTTCAATGCCCGGGTGCAGCTTCACGAAGGCATCGCGCAACTGCCCGATCAGCGACTCTTTCATGGAGGTGTAAATCACCAGCTTCTGCGCAGCGGCGGCAAATCCCGAGGCGCCGAGCACCATGGCCATGACGATGACTGAGACGATTAGGCGTTTTTTCATGACATGTTCTCCTTAATGATCTGTAGGTTCAGGTGCCTATTTGACTCGCTTTCTCGACGCGACGGACGCTTGTTGCCTGCCGGCCTTCCGCCTATTTGACCAGGCGGCGCCGCATGAACACCAGTGCCAGGAAGGTGAAGAGCGCCGAAAATACCAGCAGGTAGATCACGCTGAGCAGCGGTACGGTTTCGTGGCGACCTAAACAGAGCAGGCGCGCGAGCTCCACCAGGTGATAGAGCGGGAAGGCCAGGGCGAACGGCTTGGCCCAGACCGGCAGGTTGGACACCGGGAAAAACGTCCCGCTGAAAAGAAACATAGGGGTCACGAACAGGAAGATCGGCAGGTTGAACATCTCGATGGTGGGGATGATGCCGGTGAAGAACAGGCCGACGGCGCCGAAGGCGATCCCGCCCAGGAAGGCCAGGGGAATGACCAGCAACCCGTAAGGGAACTGCACGTAGCCGAACGCCCCCAGCACGCCCAGCATGATCGCAGCGGCCACGGCGGCTTTAGTCGCGCTCCAGACGATCTCGGCGATGATGATCTCCTCGATGGACAGCGGGGTCGCCAGCATGCCGTCGAAGGTCTTCTGGTAGTACATGCGCACAAACGAGGCGTAGGTCGTCTCGAAGAAGGCGTTGTTCATGACGGCGGTGGCGATCAGGGCCGGCGCGATGAACGCCGTGTAGGACAGCTCGGCGCCCCCGTAGCGGATGCCCCCCACGATCCCGACGAATCCCAGGCCGAAGGCGGCAATGAATAGCAGGGGCTCGAGCAGCGGCGTGATGAAGTTCACCTTCCAGATCCTCTGAAAGGTCACCAGATTCCGTTTCCAAACCTTGATGAAACGCCAGGATATGGCCCGTTTGTCGATCATTCCCTAAGCTCTCGTCCGGTCAGTCGCAGAAACACATCCTCCAAGGTCCCGTTGCGGAAAGTGCACTGCTCGTGGCAGAAATTATCCCGGACCGCAGCGCTCAGTTCGTTGCCGCTGGGCGAGAAGAGAATGAGGCGCTGGCCGAGGTCGTCGTAGGCGACCTGGTTCGCCTTCAAATACTCGCGCAGGGCCTGGTCCGGTCCGCCGATTTCGATCACGTTGCGGCCCGCGTGCCTCAGGATGAGCTCCGCGGGGCTGCCCTCCACGAGGATCTTGCCGTGGTCGACGATGACCAGCCGGTCGCAGAGCCGGGTGGCCTCCTCCATGTAGTGGGTCGTGAGCACGACACTCAGGCCGCTGGCCTTGAGCTTCTCCAGCCGGTCCCAGACCTGGTGACGGGACTGGGGGTCGAGCCCCGTGGTCGGCTCGTCCAAAATCAGCAGTTCGGGGCGATTGATGAGGGAGCGCGCCAGGGTGAGCCTTCGAATCATGCCGCCCGAGAGATCCATGACCTTATCCCTGCGGCGGTTGGAAAGCGCAAAGAATTCGAGCAGCTCGTTTGCCCGGGTCCGGGCCTGCCGGGTCGGGATGGAAAAATAGCCGGCAAAAACCAGCAGGTTCTGTTCCACCGTCAGGTCCGGGTCCAGCGTGTTGTCCTGCTGGCAGACCCCGATCCTGGCCTTGATCTTGCGCCAGTCACGCGAGATGTCCATTTCGAAGACGCGGATGATCCCGCGTGTCGGCGGCGAAAACCCGTAGAGCATGCGGATGGTGGTGGTTTTGCCGGCGCCGTTCGGCCCGAGCAGCCCGAAAAACTCGCCCGGCGCCACCGCGAACGAGATGCCGTCAACGGCGGTCAGGTCGTTGAAACGCTTGAAAAGATGTTGGACTTCGATGATCGGCGGCATATGAAGAATGGCTTCTCGTCAGCCCGTTGTGTTGAATTGGATAGAGCATGACCCGACCAATCAATTTGCGTAGCTGCTCAGATCTCAGGGTTCGGGAGTTCAGGGTTCAGGAAACCCCGTATGGCCTGTGCCATAGTTTTCGCTACCCTTACCTGAGTGCTAACCAAATTACAACCAATGAGCCGCAGCTGTAAATTCAAACCGCTCGCAACATGCGCTTACCTGGCACTTCCGCCGGCAGACGGCTTCGCCCAAAGCCCGAGTTCAAGGCGCGCGAGTCGCGCGGACGCGAGGCGTACTCCCTGTACGCCGCAGCGCACGCGCGATGAAGCGCAACGCCGAAATCGGGCTTTCGGCGAAGCCGTCACTTCAGT
>DATITS010000027.1:0-4217 GCA_035467535.1 Desulfobacterales bacterium | reverse complement strand
TGGGCAAGACCATGGACAAGAAGGAGCTCAAGCACCTCGAGTCCGAGGCGTGGGAAGACTTCCTGGACATGACCTGCGGCCAGGCCAACCTGTGGTGCGCCACGAACACCGAGCCTGAAAAGAAGAACTCCGAAGTCATGCCGACCGAGCCCTACCTGCTCGGCTCCCACTCCGGCTGCTGCGGCTTCTGGGTCTCCGGCCCGGACTTTGACTGGATCCCGGCCTCCTACAAGATCAAGGCCGCCAACGGCAAGGTGTACAACCGCATGACCACGGTCGACGGCCTGTTCACCGCCGGCGACGGTGTGGGCTGCTCCGGCCACAAGTTCTCCTCCGGCTCCCACGCCGAGGGCCGCATGGTCGCCAAGCAGTTGGTGCGCTATGCCAAGGACAACCCCGGCTTCAAACCCGAACTGGCCCTGAGCAAGGACCAGATCGTCGATCTGGTGTACAAGCCGGTGCGGACCTACCTGCAATCAGCCGCTTACACCACGGCCGATGACATCAACCCGAACTACATGAAACCGAACGGGATGATGTATCGCATGATGAAGGCGACCCACGAGTACGGCGCCGGCACGGCCACCTTCTACATGACCACCAACAAAAACCTCGAGATCGTCATGGATATGCTGCAGACGATGCGCGAGGATTGCGAGAAGCTCGCGGCCGGCGACCTGCACGAACTGATGCGCTGCTGGGAAATCATCCACCGCATCTGGACGGTCGAGTCGCACCTGCGCCACATCCAGTTCCGCAAAGAGACCCGCTACCCGGGCTTCTACTACCAGGCCGATCACCCGGGCCAGGACGACAAGAACTGGTTCTGCTTCGTCAACTCCAAGTACGATGCCAAGGCCGGCAAGTGGGATGTGTTTAAGAAAGACTACATCAAGCTCATCCCGTAATTCATGGATCTTACAGTGAGTCAGCGAATTAGGATCTAACCCGCAACACCTCCAGGTGCCGCAAGGCACCTGGAGGTTTTTTTTAAGCACCCGTCCCACGACCCAGCGCCCGGGACGGCATCCTGCCGGATCGCCCGAATGCGAAAGGGCTTCGTCCAGACCAGGAAGCATTTTCGCATTCAGACGGATCGCAGATTATTTTAAGGATATCGCCTGTTCGGCGAACCATCGTTCGCAACTCTTAACCGCTGTCCAGCACCAGGCACAGCACGGAGGGAAGGCATGACCGACGAAAAAGCAGCCCCTGTGAGTGGAAGCATTCTGGTAGTCGGCGGAGGCATCAGCGGCCTGACCACGGCCCTGGAAGCAGCCGAAGTCGGGTACGAAGTGTTTCTGGTCGAGAAAAACCCCTACCTGGGCGGCCGCGTCGCCCAGCTGAACCAGTATTTCCCGAAGCTCTGCCCGCCGACCTGCGGGCTGGAGATCAACTTCAAACGCATCAAGGACAACCCGCGCATCAAGGTCCTGACGCTCGCCGAGGTGGAGAAGGTCGAGGGCGGCCCCGGGAACTACTCGGTCGCCGTCAAGCTGAACCCCCGTTACGTGAATGAAAACTGCACCTGCTGCGGGGCGTGCGCCGAGGCGTGTCAAACCGAGATCGCGAGCGACTACGACTTCGGTATGAAGAAGATCAAGGCCGCCTACCTGCCGTTTGCGATGGCCTTCCCTGCCCGGTTCGTGATCGCCCCCGAGATCGTCGCGACCGAAGACGGCAAGCGCGCCAAGCAGGCCTGCACGTATGACGCCGTCGAGCTCGACATGCAGCCGAAAACCCTCACCCTCAACGTCGGCGCCGTGGTCTGGGCCACCGGCTGGGCGCCGTACGACGCCAAGAAGATGGACAACCTCGGCTTCGGCAAGCACAAGAACATCATCACGAACATGATGATGGAGCGCCTGGCGGCCCCCAATGGGCCGACTCAGGGCAAGATCGCCCGGCCCTCCGACGGCAAGGCGCCGGAGAGTGTGGCCTTCGTGCAGTGCGCCGGCTCGCGGGACGAGAACTACCTGCCGTACTGCTCCTATATCTGCTGCATGGCCTCTCTCAAGCAGGCCACCTACCTGCGCAGCCAGTACCCCGAGGCCAAGATCTACATTTTCTACATCGATCTGCGGGCGCCGGGGCTCCGCTACGAACGCTTTTACGAGACCATCAAGAAGGACCCGAATGTCTTCTTCATCAAGGGCAAGGTCGCCGAGGTCAGCGAGGATCCGGCCACCGGGAACATCACCGTGGTCGCCGAGAACGCCGTCACCGGCGAGAAGATCCACCAGGCCGTCGAGATGGTGGTCCTGGCGACCGGCATGCAGCCGAGTGCGGCCGTGAAAAAACTCCCGGCAGCGGTCAAGACCAGCCCGGACGGGTTCATTCTCAACGACTACGCCGCCGGCGGCATGTTCGGTGCCGGGTGCGCCCACAAGCCGGCGGACGTCGTTTCTTCGAACCAGAACGCCACCGGCATGGCCCTCAAGGCGATTCAAACCCTGGTGAGACGGTAGGAGGTCAACCATGAATAAAAAGTATGGTGTGTATATTTGCGAAGGATGCGGCATCGGCGAATCCCTCAACATCGAGAAGCTGAGCGAGGCCGCCGAGGACGAAGGCTATGCCGCCAAGACCTGCCCGGCCCTGTGCAGCAAGGCGGGAATCGAGCTGCTTCAGAAGGAGGTCGCCGACGGCGTCAACACGCTGGTGCTTGCCGCCTGCTCGCCGCGCGTTCTGTACGACACGTTCCGCTTCGACGGCTGCATCGTGGAGCGGGTCAACCTGCGCGAGCAGGTGGTCTGGTCGCACCCGCGTTCGAACTGGGCCGCGCCGACGGCGGAGCAGAAGGACGACGAGACGTTCATCGACCATGTCCAGATGATGGCCTCGGACTACCTCAAGATGGCGCTCGCCAAGGTGAAGAAGATCGAGCTGCCCACCGCCTTCAAGCTCGAAACCCTGTGCCGCAAGATCCTGGTCATCGGCGGCGGTATCACCGGCATTTCGGCCGCCCTCGACGCCGCCAAGACCGGCTACGAGGTCACCATCGTCGAGAAGGAGCCCGCTCTCGGCGGCAACGCCGCCAAGTGGCGCAAGCAGCTGCCCACGGAGCACCCCTACGAAAAGTCCATGGCCCCGGTGATCCAGGCCAAGATCAAGGAACTCGCAAGCTTCCCCAACATCCAGGTCAAGACCGCGACCGTGGTTGCCCGCATCGCCGGCCAGCCGGGCGACTTCACCGTGACTTTCAAGAAGCCGGGCGAGAAGATCGAGTTTGACGTCCCCTTCCCGCTGCCGCCCGAGATGAAGGTGGATGAAAGCGGCAAGGAGCTCGAGGCCGAGAAGCTCCATGCACGCTACCTGGAGTACAACCAGGGGCGGCAGGACATCCTGACGCTCGACCCGAACGGCGAGAAGTTCGGCGCGGTCGTGCTCGCGGCCGGCTGGCGGCCGTACCAGCCTAAGGAGAACGAATACGTCCATCTGGGCTTCGGCGTGACACCGGACGTGGTCACCAATGCCCAGTTCGAAGCGATCGCCGCGGCCGGCAAGATCAAGCGCCCCTCCGACGGCAAGGAGGCCAAGTCCGTGGTCTTCATCCAGAGCCCGGGGCAGGGCGATGACCAGGACTTTCCCTACGCCGGCTCGGTGACGAGCATGGTGGCCCTGAAGCAGGCGACCTACGTGCGCGAGGACTACGCCGACGGCAAGGCCTACATCATCTACCAGCACATGCGCACCCCGGGGATGACCGAGAACTTCTACAAGGCCGTGCAGCAGGACCCGGGGGTCTTCCTGACCAAGGGACAGGTCAGCCAGGTCGCCCAGAACGGCGCCGGGCTGGTCGTCGATGCCGACGACACGCTGCTCGGCCAGGCCATCCGGATCAAGGCCGACCTGGTGGTGCTCGCCACCGGCATGGTGCCGGCCACCAAGGACGACGCGGTGGTCAACCTGGCCTATCGCCAGGGTCCGGCCTTCCGTGACAACGCCCTCTTCGACGACTACGCCGACTCGAACTACATCTGCTTCCCGTACGAGACCCAGCGCACCGGCATTTACGCGGCCGGCGGCGTGCGGCGCAGCATGACGACCGAGGAGGCGATGGAGGACGCGGCCGGGGCGGCCCTCAAGGCGATCCAGTGCCTGGAGTCCGTCAACCGCGGGGTCGCCGTGCACCCGCGCTCGGGCGACCTGACCTTCCCGGATTTCTTCTTCCAGCGCTGCCCCCAGTGCAAGCGCTGCACCCAGGAGGGCCCGTT
>DATITS010000026.1:0-2132 GCA_035467535.1 Desulfobacterales bacterium | reverse complement strand
GGCAACATCCGCATGGCGACGACCATGCCGCGGGTGCACGTGGCCTTCATGGGCATGGAGCGGATCGTCGCCCGGCTGGACGAATACGAGATCATCCTGCGGCTCATGTGTCGCGGGGCGGCGGCGCAGAACATCGGCGTCTATGTGAGCTATGTCGGCGGGCCGCGCCGGCCGCAGGATAGCGACGGCCCCGAGGAGTTCCACCTGGTGATCCTGGACAACGGCCGAAGCCGGATGCTGGCCGATCCGCAGTTCCGCGAGATGCTCTGCTGCATCCGCTGCGCGGCCTGCCTGAACGCCTGCCCGGTCTACGGCAAGATCGGCGGCCACGCGTACGGGTTTGCCTACTCCGGGCCCGTCGGGGCGGTGGTGACCCCGCTTTTGACGGGCATCAACCGGGCCAAGGACCTCTGCCTGGGGGAGACCCTCTGCGGGGCCTGCATGGACAACTGCTCGGTCAACATCAACATCCCGCGCATGCTCCTCGCGCTGCGGGAAAAGCTGGCCTACGGGGATGCGGCCTGGCAGGTCGTGCCGGTAAGCCGGGCCGAGGAGCTGGCCTACCGCGCCTGGTCCCGGCTCATCCGCCACCGCCGGCTGTACGAGATCGGCCTGAAGCTTGCGGCGGTTGGTCAGAAATTCCTCCCCCGGGTGAACGGCATGATCCGCCGCCTGCCGCCGCCCATGCAGGGCTGGACGCTGAGCCGGGATCTTCACCCGCTGGCGGCAGAGAGTTTCATGGAGAGATGGCGCAAG
The DNA here is from genome assembly GCA_035467535.1 of Desulfobacterales bacterium. Lineage (GTDB taxonomy): Bacteria > Desulfobacterota > Desulfobacteria > Desulfobacterales > SpSt-501 > SpSt-501. The sequence continues at coordinate 1,376 of DATITS010000026.1, read as the reverse complement.
GGGATATAGGGTTTGTCGAGTTCGTTGAGTCGGTGTAACTACTCAGCAGACGATGATGGATGGGGAAAAAGGCACTACGAAATACGCGAAAGGCGCGAAAAGGTGAAGCCACGCTACTGTGTGGAACGAAATCCCCCCGGCCCCCTTTTCCAAAGGGGGAGAGACGCCGGGACCCTCTTACTCCCCCTTTCGCAAAGGGGGTTGGGGGGATTTGGGATGCGACTTGCTTGGGCGTAACAAAATTTTGATGATATGTTCGGGACAGGCTGCACGATGAGAGTCGGCAATGAGATGAACACGACAAACCAGGAAAAATTCATGCGCCGGATCCGGGCGGCGCTGGGGCATGCGCCGGATGTGGTGCGGGAGGGCAAGGGGCTGTTCCCGCTGGAGCCGCCGCCGGCGGCCCTGGCATTTTGCGAGGGCGTGCGCCGCCGCACGGCACCCGAGCGGGCAAAACTCTTCGACCGGCTGACGGCCGCGGCCCAGCCGATCAATCTGCATGTCCAGGCCCTGCCGGATACGGCCGCCGTCGCGGCGGCCATCGCGGAGCTGGTTCAGGCCAGAAGCCCGGAGTGGGGCGACGTCAAGCAGGTCGCCGCCTGGAGCCATCCCCTGATCGAACGCTTGAACCTGCCCCGGGCGCTGGGGGATATCGGGGTTCCCGTTTTCGTCACGGCGCCGATCGCCTGCCCCGACGACGCCGACCGCAGCCGCAAGGAGCGGCAGGAGCAGCGCCGCGAGATCATTGCCTCCTACATCGGCGTCACCGCGGCCGACTTCTGCCTGGCCGACACCGCGACGATCGTCCTGCGCAACCGCCCCGGCCAGCCCCGGACGGTCGCACTCGTGCCTTCCATCCACGTGGCCGTCGTTACCCTGGATCAGCTCATCGCCGACATGAAGGAGCTGTTCGCGCTGCTCCAGTGGGACGAGGGTTTCCGGCAGGAGGGGCTGACCCGCTACATGTCCTTCATCTCGGGCCCCAGCAAGACGGGCGACATCGAGGCCATCATGGTCCACGGCGCCCACGGCCCAAAAGAGGTCCGCCTCTTTGTCGTCACGGGATGAAGCGGATCTAAAACAACTTGGAGATCCTGAAAACGAACTTCACGCCTTCAGGGCGGTTTTCCGCGCCGGTTTCGTAATAGCTGTTCAAATACAGCAGCCAGGTGTCGATCTTGTAGAGGAAGTCCAGGCGCTGATAGAAGGGCAGGCCGAAAAGTTTGTGTTCGGGCCATTGGATGAAAAAAGGGCTGACCGCTATATCCCCCAGGCCGTGGTCGTGGTCATTGGGGCCGAACTCGGTTTTGAAGTCGAGAACTGCCAAGGGGACTAAAATCTCGGCGCCGTAGAAGCCGCCGAGCAAGCGGAAA